>CAZLLM010000324.1:0-2513 GCA_964560405.1 uncultured Prevotella sp. | reverse complement strand
TCCGGCGGAGGCGCAGATACCCCGCGCCGTATTCCCTGACGGGACGGGGCAGCATGCTTTTTATAACTGGTTTTAGTATCAGTTTGAAACGCATTTTTTGAAACGCATTTTTTGTAACACTATCGGCAGGAACAGGTCGAGAGCCTTATTCCTCAGCAATTTTTGGGAGAGGACGTAGAGGCCGGAGCCGCACAGGACAAACGCCGCCACCAGCGCCCAGCCTTCGAGATGCCGGCTCATCAGAAAGAACGCCGGCGGGAAAAGAAAGGCCCCGCACAGCGATTTCACCGAATCCGAAACGCCGCCCAGCCGTATCGCAGTCTTGTGGTAAACATACCATAAAGTGATACCTGCGACTATGGTCTCAGCGGCCACCGAGGCTATCGCCGCCCCCTCAGCCCCCATGCCTGGTATCAACATCAGATTCAGGAGCAGATTGGACGCGGCCCCGCACAACACGGAACAGAGGAAAGGGCGGTCGAGACCCGTACCTACCAGTATCTGCACGCCGAACAGGTTGTTGAACCCGATACTTACAATCAGCATGCTCAAAATCATCAGCGGCGCGACCGCCCCCTCGAATTCCTCTCCGAAAAACAGGGGCACGAACACCGGCGCAACGCATGCCATGCCGGCCGCCGCGGGTATGACGAGAAACGCTACTATCAAAAACGATTTGTTCGCCAGTTCATTGACCTTACCGAATTCCCGCGTCTTGCAGTATCGGGACATCCGCGGCACCGCGACCGACGACAGGCTTGTAACAACCATTATTATTATCTTTGAAAGGTGCATCGCATTGTTGTAAAACCCAGTTTCCCGGTAATCCGCCATGAAGCCAAGCATCAGAGTGTCGAGAGTCGAGTAAACGGAGATGGCGACGGACGAAGCGAAGAGCGTGAACAGCTGCGGCAAGTGCTTCTTCAGGCCGGTAAACGTCAGTCTCGGCCTGACCCCCGACTTAAGCAGCTTGGCGAAATTCCAGATGTCGCCGGCTACCGTCCCGCAGACATTCAGTGCCACGTAATTTATCAGGTCTGATTTTGTGCGCACGAAAGCGAACATGCAGGCGACGCTCGCCGTCCGGATGACGACAGTCCGCAGCGTGATGTACCCGAACTGCTCAAGGCCCGAGTAGAACCAGTCGATGCGGAACGGGGCGAGGTAGAGCAGGAATCCCGACACAAGGAACACAGCGCGGTTTTCATCCAGTTTCCCGATGCAGAAAACGCTCGAAACGTAAACCAGCGTTACGGCGAAAGTCATGATAAACGAGATGGAGGCCAGCTCGGAGACGAGCCTCGACAGAGCTTCCTTGTCATCGCGTGCCTTCGCCACTTCGCGGACACCGTAGACCGGCATTCCCAGCAGCGCGAACAGGGCGAAATACCCAGCGTACGTGCTGGCGAAGTTGCACAGCCCAATCCCCTCCGGCTCCAGAACGCGGGAGATGTACGGAGCCGTTATCAAGGGGAACACCACCCTCGACACGTTCAGCGCCACGTTGTACGCGAAATTCCGCTTAATGGAAGCCATCCGTCTGCGGGGCGCGCCCCGCCGCTTTTCAGTCAATGTCCGCCCCCGCACACCCCGCCTTGGGGAAGAGGAACGCACGGCTGTCCGGCGCCTGTCCCCGGGCGCGCTCCGTTTTCCGCCGCATTCGCGCCCGCCTCCTCCGGCGCTTGCGCGGGAGTCGAACTCTCATATAATCTCATGTCAACTCTCATATAAGACAATTATTCAGAAGCGGCGTTCGCGTCGCGCCCGGCACACGCATTGGACTGCGCAAAGCGGCCTCCGCTAACGGAGTATCTCGAGGTAGTCGGGATCGACGGTCACGGAGACCGCGAGGACGCCGGCGAGAATCACCGCCAGCCGCCGGGAGCGCCCGCCAGCGCACCTGACGAAAACGCCCTCCACGCCGTCGAACGGGCCGCCGTGAACGCGCACCCTCGCGCCCCTGCCTATGCGGGCGTCGCCCGGCCGGAAGAAGCGGGCGTCCCCGCAGCGCAGGCTGCACACCTTAATGAAGCTGTCCATGTCGCTGTCGGGGACGACAAGGCACTCCCTGCATCCCCTGTCCCCTCCCATGACGAACTGAAGGCCGTTGTAAACCTCCTGCTTGAAAGACACTATCCGCACCCGGGTAGAACGCACGAACACGAGGCCCGGTATCACCGGCACAAGGCACGGCCGCTTCCTGCCGTGGAAGACGCGCATGGCGCAGCGCTTGGGGACGAAGTGCTCCAAACCGCCCGCGCGGGAGAGCATCTCCTCCGCCAGCCTCTCGCTCTTGTAGGCGTGCATCACGTGCCACTTCTCTTCCGGCGCCGCCGCAGGGACGCGCAGCCTGCCGCCGTCCGCCGTCAAGGCATAACCCCAGTTCATCCCAACCTGTGTATTGGTCTGTTACTCTTTGTCTTGTCCGTGAAACCCGCAGGAAACGCGCCCTCTCTGGCGAGTGCGCCGGACCTCGGGATTCGTCATGCACTCTTAGTAAGAGTGCGCGGGTT
>CAZLLM010000323.1:0-2541 GCA_964560405.1 uncultured Prevotella sp. | reverse complement strand
CTATGAAACATCTGCACGATAAAACTCAGAGCAATGCCACGATATGATTTCAGCAGAGTGATTGACCGCCGCGGCACCGACTGTGTGAGCATTGAGGGCATGAAGCGGCTGGTCGGGCGTAGCGACCTTCTGCCGCTGTGGGTGGCCGATATGGGATTCGCCACGCCGCCGTTCGTCATGGAGGCTATTCATAAGCGTCTCGGACAAGGCATTTTGGGATACACCATCGCGCCGGAACGCTATTTCGAAGCCATTGACCGTTGGAACAAAAGGCGTTTCGAATTCGATACGCCGGAGGAGACCGTACATTACATCCCCGGCGTGGTGCCGGGGTTGGCTTTCGCCATAAACGCACTTACTGAAAAAGGCGATGGCATCATGATAATGCCCCCGGTGTACCATCCTTTCGGTCATGTCATCCGAGCGAGCGGGCGCACATTGGTGGAAGCCCCGCTGAAGACTGACAGCGGACGCTTCGAAATGGACTTCGCGGCAATAGAACGCATGTTGCCTTTGTGCAGGATGGTTGTGCTGTGCAATCCACACAACCCCGGCGGCACTTCATGGACAGAGGACGAGCTGCGGCGGCTCGCAAGGCTGTGCGCCTCGCAGGGCGTAACCGTCGTGTCCGATGAGATACACGCCGACCTTACTCTCGGCGGCCGCAGACACGTGCCTATGGCGGCGGCAAGCGATGCCGCATATGACATTACCGTAACTCTCATGGCACCGACTAAGGCGTTCAATATGCCGGGTATTGTGGCATCTCACGCGATAGTGTTCAGCGACAGTCTGCGGCGGCGTTACTTCGGCTATCTTGACGGCAATGACTTCGGGATAGGGAACGTGTTCGCATATGACTGCGTATGTGCGTGCTACTCGCCCGAAGGCGAGGAATGGCTGGGCGAAATGCTCGAATATGTGCAAGGAAACATCGATTGTGTGACCAGCTTCCTTGAACAGCACTGCCCCAAAATCAAAGCCGTGCGGCCGGAGGCCTCTTTCCTTGTATTCCTCGATAACCGCGGGCTTGGCCTTGCCTCGCAGAAGGAGATTACGGATTTCTACATCAACGACGCACGGCTTTTCCTCAACGACGGCGAGATGTTCGGAACTCCCGGACGCGGCTATATGCGTATGAACGTGGCGCATCCACGAAGCGTGATAGAGGAGGCGTTGAACCGCCTTGCCGAAGCCTACGGGAAAAGGGGGTTCGGCGGATGACAGTGCGGTACCTCTCCCTGCGCCGTCCGCAAGCAAACGCGGAAACGCCCGCATAGGGCGCGGCGGATGGAATTCCAGAATATCACGATTCTAACATATTGGAACGTTATGAAAACAAAAGCGAAACAAGCATTAGTGCTTGCGGCGTTCGCCGCCTGCACCGCGTTGCAAACAGCCGCGCAGACTGTATGGTACGGCCCAATGGAGGGAAGCGAGCCGAACATCTGCAACCGCGCCTGGAACGAGGAGATCGGGAAATATTACAGCCGCCTGCCGGCACGAGCCGAAGCCAAGTCATCGGGGGCGGTGTGGAAACTGTCAAAAAACGCGGCAGGCCTGTTCGTACGATTCATGACGAAAGCACCGGAAATAACCGTGGAATACGAAGTTTCAGGCAGCTTCTCCATGCCGCACATGCCTTCAACGGGCGTAAGCGGCCTTGACCTTTACGCCACCGACGCTGACGGGAAGGAAACGTTCATACGCGGGGTTTACTCTTTCGGAAAGCCTGTGACATACACGTACAAAAAGCTCGTTTACGAGAATTGCGGGCCGGAAGGGTACGAATACCGCCTGTACCTTCCCCTTTACAACACGGTGAAAAGCCTGCGCATCGGTGTCAACGGGCAATATCCGCTCCGCTTCCTCGGGCCTGACAAGGAGCGGCAGGTGGTTGTCTATGGCACGTCCATAGCTCAGGGCGGATGCGCCTCTCGTCCCGGAATGGCATGGACTAACATCCTTCACCGCATGCTGCGCGTTCCCGTGGTGAATTTGGGTTTTTCGGGCAGTGCCCACCTCGAAAGCGGCATCTTCGAACTGCTTTCGGAAATCAACGCCCGCGTCTTCGTAATCGACTGCATTCCCAACATGACCACCCGCGAATTCGCCGGGAAAATCAAGAATCGGCTCGCCGAGGGCGTAAGGATTCTGCGTTCCAAGAGTTCCGCACCGATACTCATCGTGGATCACGACGGATACATGGGAGCCAACGAACCCCTTGGGGAATGCAGTGTCGAGGAACTCAACCGTATTCAGCGAGAAGCCTACCACGAGCTGAAAAAGGAGTACAAGGACTTGTACTACATGAGCAAAGAGGAAATAGGCCTCTCGCAAGATTCACAGGTTGACGGAGTTCACGCCACCGACCTCGGAATGCTGCAATACGCCGAAGCCTACGCTCGCAAGCTGCTGCCGCTCCTAAGCCGCGCAGACGGCGAATAGCGCGGCGTTCACCGTGCTGAGCTTCTTCTTACTGGCGAAGCCCGGCGTGGAGCAGGAGCCGGCGTGGGTCGAGCTGTGCTGGACGTTCTGCAG
>CAZLLM010000322.1:0-2552 GCA_964560405.1 uncultured Prevotella sp. | reverse complement strand
CGTGCCGTCCGCCTTCGAAGCGGGCGGAGAAGTATTCGTCCATTATCTCCGCCGCCAGGCTTTCGCCGACATACCGTCCGGGCATCACGAGGACGTTGGCGTCGTTGTGCAGGCGCGACATCCGGGCGATCTCAGGCGACCAGCACAGGGCGGCGCGCACTTTCGCGTGCTTGTTGAGCGCCATCGCCATCCCCTCGCCCGTCCCGCAGATCGCGATGCCTTCTGATATCCTCCCCTCGTCTATGGCTTCTCCCAGAGCGTGGGCGAAAACGGGGTAATCGCACGGGTCCTGCGACAGGCAGCCTAAATCCTCGAACGCGCGCCCTTTTTCGAGAAGATACCGTTTCACGAATTGCTTTAGGGCGAACCCTGCGTGGTCGGAGGCCAGCCCGATGCTGGCGGCGTTTTGCCGTGTCATTTCCCGCTTATGAATTTTCTGATTTCGCCGGCCACCGACTGCGGCGTGAAGCCCAGCTTCTCGTCGAGCACCTTGTAAGGCGCGCTGAAACCGAAGGTGTCGAGCCCGTACACACGCCCGTTGCAGCCCACGAGGGACTGCAAGGTTACAGAGAGGCCGGCCGTGAGCCCGAAAATCCTGGCGCCTTTCGGGAGGACTTTCTCCCGGTATTCTTCGGGCTGGCTGAAAAACAGCCCTTCGCTCGGACAGCTTACCACGTTTACGCTTATTCCTTGCTCCTGAAGCATTTCTGACGCGCTGACCAGCGTGGAGACCTCGGAGCCGGACGCTACGGCCACGCAATCGGGGGCTTCGGTCTCCTTCACGAGGTATGCGCCGCGCCGCGCCTTCCGGTAGTCGGTGCCTTTCGGCAGGTCGTTCACGCTCTGCCTTGAAAAAATCAAGGCTGTGGGCGTTTCCGTGTTTTCCATGGCCATCTGCCAGCAGACCGTGGCGGCGTGCACGTCGCTCGGCCGTAGAACGAGCAGCGAGTTCCTGCCGCTGTGGTTTTTCAGCTTTTCAAGCAGGCGTATCTGCGCCTCTTGCTCGACGGGCTCGTGCGTCGGGCCGTCTTCCCCTACCCTGAACGTGTCGTGCGTCCAGATGAATTTCACCGGCAGTTCCATAAGCGCAGCCATGCGAATGGCCGGCTTCATGTAGTCGGAGAAGACGAAAAACGTGCCCATAGCGGCCCATACCCCTCCGTGCAGCGATATTCCGATGCAGCAGCAGGCCATGGTGAGTTCGCTTACCCCCGCCTGCAGGAACTTGCCGGAGAAGTCGCCTTTTTTCAGGATTTGCGTGCCGCAGAGGAAGCCGTCGGTCTTGTCTGAATTGCACAAGTCGGCGGAAGAGCATATCATGTTTTCAATGCGCTCCGAGAGGCGTTTCAGGACAGCCTGCGAACCGGCGCGGGTGGGCGCGTTGGGCTTTTGCTCTATAGTGTCCCAGCCTATTTCGGGCAGCTTTCTGGCGAACCAGTCCGCCAGCTCCTTCGCTTTCGCGGGGTTCGCTTCCGCCCATTCCCGCTCTTCCTCATGACGCCCGGCCGCGATTTGCTCCAACTCGCGTTTGCGCTTGCCGTAAAGAGCGGCGACTTCAGGCCTGACGACAAAAGGGTCGTCGGGGTCCGCCCCGAGGTTTCTCACGGTGTTCGCGTATGCGCCGCTGCCCAGAGGACTGCCGTGCGTGCCGCAGTCATGCTCGTAAGACGAGCCGTCCGCCCGCCTGCAGCCTTTGCCCATAACGCATTTGCCTATTATCAAAGTCGGGCGCCCCCTCTCTTCGTGAGCCGCGAGCAGGGCGCAGCGTATGGCGTCGCAGTCGTTGCCGTCGATTTCAATCACATTCCAGTTCCACGCACGGTATTTCATCGCCGTGTCTTCCGAAATCACTTCGGAACACTCCGTGGAAAGCTGTATGCCGTTAGAATCGAAAAACATTATCAGGTTGTCAAGCCCCAGGTGCCCCGCTATGCGTCCCGCGCCCTGCGAAACCTCCTCCTGGATGCCGCCGTCGGAAATATATGTGTATATCTTCTCCTTTTCAAACGACTTGTTGCCTGTGTGCGCGGCCAGGAATTTCGCGGCTATCGCGGCGCCCACCGCGTAAGCATGCCCTTGCCCTAACGGGCCTGAGGAGTTTTCTATCCCGCGCCGCTGGTTAAGCTCCGGATGCCCGGGCGTAGGCGATTTCCATTGGCGGAACTGCTTTAATTCCTCCATTGTGAATCTCCCGGAAAGCATGAGCGCGGAATAAAGCATGGCGCTCTCGTGCCCCGGGTCGAGGAAGAACCGGTCGCGGCACTCCCACAACGGGTCAGCCGGGTCGTACACTAAAAATTCGGAATAAAGCACGTTGATAAAGTCTGCCCCTCCCATCGCGCCGCCGGGATGCCCGGATTTCGCACGCTCCACCATTGCGGCGGTTAGCACCCTTATGTTGTCGGCGGCGGAATCCATCACGCCTTTCTTGTTGTTCATAGCCTGACAGCGTTTTCGCATCACGGCGCAAAATTAACATTATAACCGAAAACGCCGCTATTTGCCGTTTGAAAATCTTCACCCGCGATTCCGCCCGCTTGGAACGCAAAGCG
>CAZLLM010000321.1:0-2578 GCA_964560405.1 uncultured Prevotella sp. | reverse complement strand
ATGGACTGAAAGCGCGCCTCTTCCGCCCGCATAATGAAAAAGCCCTATATTTGCACGGGCATACCGACGGCTTTCAGGGCTGCCCGCCACGCGATATAATTACACACACCGCATAAAACACCGCAGACATGGCATACGACCGCACGCTACGCGAAGAGGAAGTGAAAAACAAGCTGCGCTCCGACTACTTCAAGGATTACGATGCCACGCCCGTGCTCGGCGACATTGACTTCGCCGTGGCGGTGCCCTGCGACGGCCCGCGGTCTTTCGAGACGGAGTACCTTCTCTGGGCTGAATCGAAGAAAGGGACGCACGCCGACATATACGAGTCCTTCGTGCAGCTCATACTCACAATCGGCAAAGCCCGCACTTTCGACAAGCACCTGCCGCCGGCGTTCCTCGGGGCTTTCGACAGCGAGAAAATCGCTTTCATACCCTATAACGCGGTAATGGGCATCTTCTACCAGAACGACTTCAACTGGAAAGTCGCGCCCTCCGACCACACGACGAAAGAGTTCCGCCAAGTCCTCTCTGCCGTCAGGGAAACGCTGGAACGCGGCATACTCCTCTTCCCCCTCGCGGACGGGGGAAAAGAGCTGCGGCGGTTCATACGGGAGAATTTCAAGCCGGGAAAATCCGGGCTATCGAAAATACGCGTCGGCAGAAACAACTTCACGCACATCTACCAGAAGTGGCTCGACAGCGTCCGGCCGACAATCGGCGTGAATTGGGACAAGGCTAAAACGCAGGGGATACTCGACGCCGACTTCTACCTTGCCGACATACTCTCCGAACACAACATGACGCTGAAAGAGAAACTGTTCGTCGTGCTGCAGAAAGACCACTACGAAATAGGCCGGCAGATAGACGACACCGGCATGTTCAAATACCGGCAGGCCGAGTTCAGCGACAAAGGCGCGGCTCACGCGCGATTCTGGAACCGCTACGAGCGTCCCCCGAAGCGGGAATACTGGGACTACATCATCGAGCGGCGCGACCTCCTCGTGCCGCAGGACATACGCGAGCGGAAAGGCTCCTATTTCACCCCGCGTATGTGGGCGGAGCTATCGCAAGACTACCTCGCCCGCGAGCTCGGGGAGGACTGGCAGCAAGAGTACGCCGTGTGGGACTGCGCCGCAGGCACGGGGAACCTCCTCGCAGGGCTCACGAACAAATACAACATCTGGGCATCTACCATCGACAAGGCCGATGTCGCCGTCATGCGCGACCGCATCAGGAACGGCGCAGGCCTCCTCGACAGCCAGGTCTTCCAGTTCGACTTCCTGAACGACCCCTTCGACCGCCTGCCGCAGAAGCTGCGCGACATCATCGAAGACCCGGAACGCCGCAAAAAGCTCGTAGTCTACATCAACCCGCCCTTCGGAGAAGCGGGAAACGCGGCGACAGTCACAGGGACGGGGAAGAACAAGCCGGGGATAACCAAAGACAGCGCCATGGCCCGGAAATACGGGAAGCAGATATCCGGCGCCTCCAACGAGCTCTTCGCGCTCTTCTTCATCCGCGTAGCGAAAGAGATCCCCGGATGCATCCTTGCAGAATTTTCAACTTTGAAAATTCTGCAAGGAAAAAATTTCGCGGATTTCCGCGGCGCATTCGCGTGCGCGCTGCGCAGCCTCTTCGTAGCCCCCTCATACACCTTCGACAACGTGGGCGGCAATTTCCCCATAGGCTTCTTCATCTGGGACACCGGCGCCCGCGGACAGCTCGAAACCGTCAGCGCCGACGTGTACGACAAACACGCCAAGTTCGCCGGACGCAAGAACTTCTACGCAAAACTGCCGGAAAGGATTAACAAGTGGATAAAGCGATTCGACACCGCAAGCGCAGGAAGCGCAGGAAGCGAAACGGATGTCATCGGGTGTCTGACAACAGGCAGGAACGACTTCCAGCATAACAAATACATCATCATCTTCAACGGCCCGTCCCCCGTGAAAGACCCGCGCGAAATCCGCATAACAGCCGGAAACATCTGGGAAGCCGCCGTGTATTTCGCGGTTTCGCATTGCATCGAACCTACTTGGCTCAACGACCGCGACCAGTTCCTCTGGCCGGACGACAGCTGGCAGGAGGACAGCGAGTTCCGGAACGACTGCCTCGCCTACGCGCTTTTCCACAGCCAGAACCTAATATCCGGCGCAGCGGGAGTGAACCACTGGATACCGTTCACGGAAGAGGAAGCGGACGCCCGCGAGACATTCCGCAGCCGCTTCATGGCAGGCTTCATCAGAGGCGGGTGCCCGGCCCCCTGCCGCGGCGTAGGGTTCTTCGCCCAAAGCGCCGCCGCCACGCCCCAGCAGCCCGCGCCGCTGGAATTCTCCCCGGAAGCCGCCGCAGTGTTCGGCGCGGGGCGCAGGCTCTGGCGCTACTACCACTCCCAGCCCGGAGCCCGCGCCGACGCCTCCCTCTACGACATGCGCCTCTTCTTTCAGGGCCGCGGCCCCGCAGGGCGCATGAGCGCAGGCAGCCCCGACAAGCGTTACAGCAGCCTCGCCGCCGCGCTGCGCGCCGCCGAGAAAGCCCTTGCCGCCAAAATCAGGCCCGCCGTCTTCCGCCACGG
>CAZLLM010000320.1:0-2579 GCA_964560405.1 uncultured Prevotella sp. | reverse complement strand
AGTTAAAACACTCTTATATGAGAGTTGACATGAGATTATAAGAGAATCGGGCAAGTCCCCGCACAGCCTCCCGCCGATGACCGCAAATGGCGGAAAAACAGCCTTGGCGATGGCGGAAAAACGTCCGCAGAGCCTCCATGCCGTCCTCGCATCCGCCCTCTTTCGACAGTGCAAACGCTCTCGCCGATGCGCCTCCGCGCCCGCAAAACGTCGGTTTACCCGTCCGCGGGACACGGCGGCAATGCGAGGGAATCCGCCATCAGCCGCCGCGGGAAACGGGAAGCCGCGCGGGGAAGCGGAATAGTCGCAGGCGGGAAACGCAGAGGGCGCGGGCGGAAGCAGGAAGTATGCGAGCGGGAGGCGGAAAGAACGTGCGGAAAAACAGATAGGATGCGTGAGAAGAGCGGAAAAGGGGAAGACAGCTACGTGACAAACGGGCGGGGAAAGCATGCGGCGGGAAAGCCGTGCGGCGCAAACGCCCGTAAAACCGCCCCGCCCCCGCCGCAAAACAGGTGTAAAGCGGAATCGCCGCAGGAATGGAAACGGGAATGCGCGGGCGTAAAACGAAGCGGACACAGACATATAACGGAAAGAACGCAGTTCGGAAGCGGAACGGAGGCGGACGTAAAGCGTAACGGTGCTGATGGAAAACGGTATCGCCGCCTGTGTCCCGCCTTTCGCCCGTTTGCAGGCTTCCTTTTCCTCCTTTCCGCACGCGCTTTGCTTCGTGCGAAAAGCGTAACGCCGCAGTAAGGAGCGGGAAAGCCGCAGTCGCAAAACGGAAAGAGCGCAGCCGAAAAATGTAACGGCACAGTCAGAAGCGGGAAAGAACGCTGTCGGAAGCGTGACGGCGCGTGTATAAAACGGAACGGACACGGGCGTAAAGCGGAGCGGGTGCGGACTAAAAGCGGAATTGCCGCGCACATCCCGCTCTCCGCCCGTTGGCAGGCTTCCCTTTCCCTCCTTTCCGCACGCGCTTTGCTTCGTGCGAAAAGCGTAACGCCGCAGTAAGGAGCGGAAATGCCGCAGGCGGAAAACGCAAAGGAGCGCAGGCGGAAGGGCCGGGGCGGAAAAAACGCCCGCCCCGTCTGGCGGCGGGGCGGGCGCGTGAACGGCTGAGCCGGGGCGTCCTTATCTGACGAGGACTTTCTTCCTCCCTATGATGTACACGCCCCTGCCGAGGCCTTCCGCGGCTTCGGAGGCCCTGACGCCGCGCTTGAGCAGCACGCCGTCGACCGTGTAGACGTCGACCGCGGCGTCTGAGCCTGCGCCTTCAGCCGCGGCTTCCTCTATGCGGTTGATTGTGCCGTACATCCTGACAACCGCGTCTGTGGGACCGAGATCCCTCACGTTCCTCACGTCGATATACCCGCTGCGGCCGGGAATGAAATGCGTGTCGTTTGTGCTGACATACAGCGTGGAGTTCTCGAAGTACAGGTTCACCATGCCGCGTATGTTGAATCCTTCGAGCGTCCCGACGAGCCCGTTGTTCACGATGAGCGACGTGTCGGTTATCGCGTCCGGCTCCCCTTCCGGAGGCAGGTTGAAATACAGCGGCTGCTGGCCGTTTGCGTCGGGCTCGGCTGTCGTGAAGATCACAAACGGCTCGCCAGCCTCGAACTCCTCCTTCTTGGCGAGCGAAAGCGAGTATTCGGCCGTGCCGGCTTCAGACGCGGCGGTGTCGACGCCGCTGACGACGTAGGTCTCGACTTCCGGGTTGAGAACCTTTATGGCGTTCTCCCCAGTCATGTCCCACGGCAGGGTGAGGACGCCCGTCGATTTCGCCGGGAACCAGTTGATGTTTATCATGCCGCCGTTTTGTTCGGCCGCCGGCTCGAACTTCCACGCCTGCTGATCACCGCCGTTTGACGGCCAGTTGAGCACCACGAAATCGGTGCCGTCGGCCTTGAGGCAGTCCTCAGGGTCGGCCACGCCGTCCTGCTGCAGCCTGAAGCATCCCATGCCGTAGAAGTAGAAGTTGTAGGGCGTGAGCCCGTGGCCCATGAGCGGGCTGCTGCCGCTGCCATCCCCGCGGTACGGGCCCCAGTACTGGCCTGTGCCGAGGCTCTGGACGGCGTACTTGCGCTCCCACGGCTTCGCCGTTTCATCCTCCGGCCCGGCCGGCACGAGGCGCCAGACGGCGTAGACATCCGAGAATTCCGCGTTGTCGCCTATGGGGTACGTGCCTATCTTGAGCTGCGCTCCTGTTGAGATGTTGTCAAGGAAGATGGGCTGTCCGACGGCGTATGCGTAGAATTCGGACGTTACGCCGCTGCGTATCACGTACCAGACGTACGGCTCGGGCAGCCTGACGTGTTCCATGAAAGCGTCGTAGCCGTCGTTGATCTTCTGCAGCGCGGCGCTGACGGCTTCCTTGGTGGGCTTCTTGGGGTCTATGCCGCCGCGCGCCTCGTCAAGCAGCCTGCCGAATTCATCTATCTCGCTGTAGCTGTCCACTTCGCCTATGTTATCCCCCTCGTTAGCGCGGCTCAACATGCCCTTGTAGACGTTGTAGAGCCTCACAACTTCGGAGGTGTCGACGCGGGCGTCCCTCAGCCCTTCGACGGCGTCCCGGAGCC
>CAZLLM010000319.1:0-2585 GCA_964560405.1 uncultured Prevotella sp. | reverse complement strand
GCGGGACAGTCGCGGACGGAAGCGGGGAGGATGCGGGCGGAAGGGGGGAGGATGCGGGCGGAAAGCGGGGAAGCCGCGGGCGGGAAACGGGAAGCCGCGGGCGGGAGAGGGCGGGAGAGGGAAACGTGCGGCGGGAAAGCGGCGTCCTGTCGCGCCATTGAACCGCCGCCAGCCCCCTCGGTTTGGCGGCAGCCCGCATCCGCGGCATGGGATTGCGCAAGCCTTAAGGGTACAGTTCCGTTGTAATTTACCGCCTTACCTCAAACATCCCGGCCGCGTCGGCGAATGAGCGCAGCTTGTAGCGGTATTTGCCCCACTCGGTTTCAAGGATGTAGAGCGACGACCATTGCTGCTCCTGCACCCGGCTGACATCCTCGCACCATTGCCGCAGCCGCCTGCGTTTCAGCCGGGCGTTTTCGTCCTCAACGCCTTTCAGCTCGACGGCATAGCACCGCCCGCCGGTGCAGCGTACTAAAAAATCGACGTAGTAGGAGGCGATTTGCCCCCGGTCGTTCTGATACTCTATGCTGAACCCTACCCCGTTCTCCGTGTTTTTCGCGTATGCCGCGACATCGTCCCATTTCTCCATCGCCGCCGCGAACTGCAGTTCGAAGCCGCTGTCGCCTACAACCCTGTTGAAAAGCGATTTACGCGGAGCCTCGATGTAGGACTGGCTCTTTACGACAATCGGGCGACTCTTCGCCACCGGCGCATATCCGCAGATTGCCGTTACGGGGAGCTCCTCGACCGTAAGCCGCGATATGGCTTCGCTGAAAGTGTCGTATATGATCCGTACGGCGGCCGGCTCCGAAAGATTGCGGAGGGTCTGGGGGTCGGACAGGCTCACCTCCCTGCCCCACAGCCTGTATTTCACGAAACTCTCGACTTTCGGGTAAAGGATGTGATGCCCGTTCATCAGCCGGGCGCCGCGCAATATCGTCTGCGTGATGGCGGCCAGCACGTTCCGGTAGTCGGGGACGCGGCTGCGGTTGAATCTCGTAATATGCGTTATGTTGCCGTCGATGTCCCGGAATACGATTTCTTTGATTTCCTCGTCTGAGAAATGCCTGTATTCCGCACGCCCGCCCTCAAAACCCCCGACATCCAGCCCGGCGAGGTTCTTGTATTCGCGGACTATCCTCGGGCGCATCTTCGGAATCAGGATATCCAGCGCGCCGGCATCCTTTTCCTTGTCGACTGACACGCTTATATTCCCTTTGACCCGCGTGCCGTCGCCCATGGGCGCGTATTCGAATTCGACGCCCTCGTCCTTGAGTGTCTCGACGAACTCCAGGAACGGGCGCGTGCCTATAATCACAAGCTGCTCATGCGTGTCAAGGCCGAACATCTTGCGCAGGCCGCGCCCTATGGCCTGCTCGGGCAGGATGTTCGATTTCGCCTTGAACGGGCGCAGGCCTACAACCGTCGTAACATTCCGCACGTCCCAGCCCTCGCGGAGCATCAGCACCGAAACGATGGCCTTGTATTGCGAGGTGTCTATATTATTCGCCGCCTCGCGCAATATGTCCAGCTCCTTCCCGTCCTTTTTGCCTGAATCGGTCACGTCGCCGTTCTTGTTGGTGTGGATTGTCAGCACGGCGTTGTTGAAGCAGGCGTATTCCCGTTGCAGGAAATCCGCCACGCAATCGGCCTCTTTCGTGTTGTTCGTCATCACGAACAGTACAGGCTTCTTCACGCCGTTGAGGGCATCGTATTGCTTTTTCCATTCCTGCACGCCCAGCTCGATGAAACTGCGGTATTTCTCGATGAAGCCGGCGCAGTCCTGCTGTTCCAGTTTCAGGCGGGAGGCCTCGTCGGGCAGGACGGGCGACTTGACCACGTTCTGCCGGATGGCCTCGACAAGCGGGTAGTCGCATATAGTCTGCGCGAAGACCGCCCCGTTGACATGCTTCGGCGTCGCCGTGAAGTCGGCCTGCAATGACAGTCCGTTGTCAAAGCGTAATTTGAGGCCTTTGTGTATGTCCTTGATGCATTTGTACCACTGCAAATCCTCATCGTGAACGTGGTGCGCCTCATCGTTTATGACGACCAGATCCTTTATCCGCCCGCTGCGGAGGATCCTGCCTAAATCCATGTCGCTCGCTGTGTCCGCGCCAAATTTAGGCTTTATGCCTAAGAAAGTCTCCTCGACAGACAACTCGGGGTTTGAGACATAGACGCGGTGTATGTTCGTGAGGAATATGTTGCCCGCATCAGATATGGTTTTGATGTCGTCTTGCAAATGCAACGCCGGGCGGAAATCGTCCTGCCAGCAGCGGTTGCAATACCTGTCGTCGTTGCCGGGCAGGAACGGCTTGTCATGGAATATCCGCAAGTCCTCGAAGTCTTTGCGCAGACGGTCGTAGACAATGGTGTTCGGGGCGATGAAAAGGAAATTCCTTGACAGGGGGCTGCCGGACTCGTACAGCTTGTGGAAGTACGACCAGACGATGACAAGCGCGGCCACATTTGTCTTTCCCGCGCCTGTCGCCATTTTCACGACATAGCGCGTCCAGTTTTCGACAAAGGCGTCGGGCGTGAGATCTCCGCTCGAATCGAACCGCTCTATCAGCCGGTATTTGTCG
>CAZLLM010000318.1:0-2592 GCA_964560405.1 uncultured Prevotella sp. | reverse complement strand
CTTGCAGGCGGAACGCCCCTCCGCTATGCCGCCGGCACGGGGAGGGGCGCTCTTGCGCGGGGACGGCTGTCCTTGCCGTCGCGTCATTTGATAAGCTCTACGCTGCGGCTTACAAAGCGGCTCAGGGCTTCGCCGCGCAGCATCCCGTTCTGGAGCAGGGCGAGGTCGATGAGCTGGCGCACGACTTTGTTTCCGGAAGCGTAACCGGCGAGAACCTTGTCGTATTCCTCCTGCTGCTTCTTTATGCTGTCTTCGCACTCGCTGAGCGCCTTGCGGTCGTCGTCGGTTATCTCGTCCGCCTTTTTCTTCTCGTTCTGCTGCTTGAGGGCGGCGCGGCGCGCTTTCAGCCCTTTGAGCTCTGCGCTTATTGGCGCGAGCTGTTCAGACGTGGCGGCTTTGCTGTCCTCGATTATCCCTTTCACGAGGCGGTGCCCGCTGTTGAGTATCAAGGTGTATTCATCGGGGAACTCGCCGTAGAAGCCCATGCCTTGCTGCAGGCGGCTCATTTCTTTCATCCTCCTCATGTATTCGCCTTGTATTATTATTACCGGCGCGGCTTCGGCTTCCTGCCGGCGCGTTTCCACGCGGAAGACTGTCTTGCCGGTCTTGGGGAGCTGCGACCTGAATATTTCCGCCGCGTTGTCGCAGTCTTCTTGGTTCGTTTCGTCGGCGGGGGAGGGGTCGTCTTTCTGTATGAGCCGGTCGATGGCGTCGCTGTCTACGCGGGTGAAGCGGCTTTTGTCGAACTTTTGCTCGAGTAGGTTGATTGCCGGGATGTCGAGTTCGCCGTCCATGAGAAGCACGCTGTACCCCTTCGACTTCGCGGCCTCTATGTACGTGTATTCGGCCTCTTTGTCGTTGGCGTAAAGGTAGACAAGCGTGCCGTTCTTGTCGGTCTGCACGTCGTGGATCAGCTTCTTGTATTCTTCGTAGGTGAAATGCTTCCCCTCGGTGTCCTTGAACAGTGCGAAGGCCTTTGCGCGGTCGTAGAAGTCGGGCTCGGTCAGGATGCCGTAGTGTATGAACAGTTTCAGGCCGTCCCATTTCTCTTCGAAGTCCTTGCGGTTTTCCTTGAATATGCTTTGCAGCCGGTCGGCCACTTTTTTCGTGATGTAAGCGGAGATTTTCTTCACGTTGGCGTCGCTTTGCAGGTAGCTCCGGCTCACGTTAAGCGGGATGTCGGGCGAATCTATCACGCCGTGTAGCAAGGTGAGGAAGTCGGGCACTATGTTTTCCACCGAATCTGTTACGAACACTTGGTTGCAGTACAGCTGTATTTTGTTGCGTTGCAGCTCGATGTTGCTTTTTATCTTGGGGAAGTACAGCACGCCCGTGAGGTTGAACGGATAGTCCACGTTAAGGTGTATCCAGAACAGGGGGTCGTCGGACATAGGGTAGAGGCCGCGGTAGAATTTCAGGTAGTCCTCGTCTTTGAGTTCCGCAGGCTTGCGCGTCCACAGCGGATTGGTCTCGTTGATTACGTTGTCCTCGTCGGTGTCCGCCTCTTTCCCGTCCTTCCACGCGGTCTTCTTGCCGAAGACAATGGGCACGGGCAGGAAGCGGCAGTATTTGGTGAGGAGCGCTTGTATGCGGTTTTTCTCAAGAAACTCCTTCGCGTCATCGTCTATGTGGAGGATGACATCAGTGCCGCGCCCGTCGCGCTCGGCTTCGCTTATCTCGAATTCGGGCGAGCCGTCGCAGCTCCAGCGCACGGCTTTCGCGCCCTCCTTGCAGCTCTGCGTTACGATTTCCACCTGCCTGCTCACCATGAAGGCGGAGTAGAAGCCCAGCCCGAAGTGCCCGATTATCGCGTCCGCGTCGTTCTTGTATTTGTCGAGAAAGTCGTTCGCGCCCGAAAAGGCTATCTGGTTGATGTATTTGTCGATTTCCTCCTCTGTCATGCCTACGCCGCGGTCGCTTACCGTCAGCGTGCCCTTGTCTTTGTCGAGCGACACCCGTATTGTGAGGTCGCCCTCCTCCTGCCCTTTGAGGTCGCCTTTGCGGGCGAGGGTTTTCAGCTTCTGCGTGGCGTCCACGGCGTTTGACATGATTTCGCGCAGGAAAATCTCGTGGTCGCTGTAGAGGAATTTCTTGATTACGGGGAAGATGTTGTCGGTCGTAACCCCTATTTTTCCTTTTGTCATGATAATTGTGGTTTTACGTCGTGATAACGTCTACAAAATGCGTGCCACAAAGGAGGGGGAATCCCCCGTTTTCATGCGGCGTCTGCGGCTTGCGCGCGAAACGGCGGGGCGCCTCCGCCCCGCATCCTGAGAGGCCGGAGCCTTTTAGGTTTGTTTAAGGCTGTTTACATAAAAATTAACGGGCGGGTATTTTGCTTATATGTAATTTTGCCGCGGAAATAACATGCGGCGGGACGGCGAAACCGGACGTTTCTGAACATGACACACTAAAATCAAATTCAAAAAAATGAAGAAAACGGTTATCACCCTGATGCTGGCGCTTATGAGCGCGACCGCATCAACGTATGCCGGCGCGGCAGCCGGCAAGGACGGCGTGAAGAACATTGTGCCGGAAAACATCATTGTAAAGCAGACCACACGGTTTGCCGACGGCAGGACGCTGGTTGTT
>CAZLLM010000317.1:0-2596 GCA_964560405.1 uncultured Prevotella sp. | reverse complement strand
GGGCACGGACGAAAAACGTAATAGCGCGTACGTCCTGCCCCTACTTGTCCGTTTGCGATGTTTCCCTTTCCGCGTTTCGCGCCGTTTCACTGTCCCAAAACCGCCTCCGCACCGCCGGCAAGGTTTGAAAAGAAACCCGCCGTTGATGTGAAGTTTTCAGCGGCGGGCAACTTGCCATTTCCTGATTTTATATCGGACGCACGTTAAATTATCTCAGGACACCTTATGTTGCAGTGCAGCGGCGTTTCGCACACAGGCCGCGAAGCCTGATGTCGCGGGCGGCGGCAGGTGCGCTCCCCCTCATCTTACGAAAAGCAGTTCCCGGTACTTTGGCAGCGTCCACATGCGGTCGTCCACGATGAGTTCGAGCTTGTCGATGTGGCCACGTATCTGCTCAAGCATCGGGACGATGGTGTCGTGGTAGGCTATGGCTTTCTCGCGCACGCCGCGGATGTTGTTGGCCGCCTTGCGCGCCTCGACCATCGTGTCTACGTGCTCCTTGATGTAAGCCGTGTGTTCCGAGATCTCGCGGATTATGGCGATGTTCTCGGCCGAGAGTCTTGCGGCTTCTTCCGCCGGGAAGAGCGTCTTTATCTTATACGCATTGTCGATTAGCTTTGTCTGGTAGCCGGTCGCCACAGGCACGATGTGGTTCATCACGAGGTCGCCGAGTACGCGGGCTTCTATTTGGATTTTCTTCGTGTATGTCTCCCATTTCACCTCGTTGCGGGCTTCGAGCTCCTTTCTTGTCATCA
Source organism: uncultured Prevotella sp. (assembly GCA_964560405.1). GTDB lineage: Bacteria > Bacteroidota > Bacteroidia > Bacteroidales > Bacteroidaceae > UBA6398. The sequence continues at coordinate 1,841 of CAZLLM010000317.1, read as the reverse complement.
CGCCCATGCTTTCGAACATCCTCACGCTTCCGGGCGTGAGGTAACGGTCGAAAACAAGCGGGCAGCTTGTCTCGCAGTCGAGCCCGCGGCGGGCGGCCTCCTCCTTCCATTCTTCGCTGTATCCGTTGCCGTCGAAGCGTATGGGCTTGCTTTCTTTGATGTCCTTGCGCAACACTTCGATTATGGCTTGCGCCGCGGGCTTGCCGGCGGCGATGAGGGCGTCGGCTTCGGCCTTGAACGCGGCGAGCTGCTCGGCGACGGCCGTGTTGAGCGCAATCATCGCGCTTGCGCAGTTGGCTTCGGAGCCTACGGCGCGGAACTCGAAGCGGTTGCCGGTGAAGGCGAAAGGCGAGGTGCGGTTGCGGTCGGTGTTGTCAATCAGAAGTTCGGGTATCTGCGGAATGTCGGGCTTCATGCCCTGCTCCCCCTCTAACGAAACGAGCCCGCCGGCGGGGCTTTCCTCCATGCGGTCAAGCACTTTGCTCAGCTGGCTGCCGAGGAAAGAGGATATTATCGCCGGCGGAGCCTCGTTGGCTCCCAGTCGGTGGGCGTTTGTGGCGCTCATTATGGAGGCTTTCAGCAGCCCGTTGTGGCGGTAGACAGCTTTCAGGGTGTTTACTACGAAAGTGATGAAGCGGAGGTTCTCCCCAGCCGTCTTTCCGGGCGACATGAGCATTACGCCCGTGTCGGTGCCCAGCGACCAGTTGCTGTGCTTGCCCGAGCCGTTGACACCCTTGAAAGGCTTCTCATGCAGCAGAACGCGGAAGCCGTGCGCGCGCGCCACTTTCCTCATGAGCGACATGATAAGCATATTGTGGTCGACGGCGAGGTTGCACTCCTCGAAAATGGGCGCGAGCTCGAACTGGTTCGGCGCCACTTCGTTGTGGCGGGTCTTTACAGGTATCCCGAGTTCGAGAGCCTGTATCTCCAAGTCTTTCATAAAAGCGGCTACCCGCGTAGGTATCGCCCCGAAATAGTGATCTTCCAGCTGCTGGTTCTTTGAGGCCTCATGACCCATAAGCGTCCTGCCGGTGAGCAGGAGGTCGGGGCGGGCGGCGTAAAGCCCTTCGTCCACGAGGAAATACTCTTGTTCCCAGCCTAAGTAGGCCACAACCTTCTTCACGTTACTGTCGAAATAATGGCAGACATCGACCGCAGCCCTGTTTACCGCACGGAGAGCCTTGAGCAGCGGAGCCTTGTAGTCGAGCGACTCCCCCGTGTAGGCTATGAACACGGTGGGGATGCACAGAGTGTCATCAACTATGAACACGGGCGATGAAGGATCCCACGCCGAGTATCCGCGCGCTTCAAATGTGTTGCGTATGCCGCCGCTGGGAAACGAGGAGGCATCGGGCTCTTGCTGCACGAGCAGCTTCCCCGTGAACTCCTCTATCACTCCTCCCTTGCCGTCGTGTTCTATGAAAGCGTCATGCTTTTCAGCGGTCCCTTCCGTGAGCGGCTGGAACCAGTGGGTGTAGTGCGTCGCCCCCATTTCGAGTGCCCAGCGCTTCATCCCCTCGGCTATCTTGTCGGCCACGCCGCGGTCGAGAGTGGCCCCGCTGTTGACGGCTTCGGTCATCTTGCTGAACACGTCGGCGGGCAGATACTTGAACATCTTCCCGCGTGTGAACACATACTTGCCGAAATACTCTGACGGGCGTTCCCTCGGAGATTTCACTTTGAGCGGCTTTGTCTGGAAAGCCTTTTCGACGACATTGAACCTTAGTGCTGACATGATCTATCGCGTTTTTGGTTGGTGTTCCGCTTGTAAAAACGGGCGTCGCAAAGGTAAGCATTTTGAAACAATCCGTAACACTTACATAAGCACAACGCAAGGACGG
>CAZLLM010000316.1:0-2598 GCA_964560405.1 uncultured Prevotella sp. | reverse complement strand
CGCTTTATCACCCCTGTCTCTTCGCCCACTTTCACGAACGCGGCTATCGCCTTGTCCAGATGAGCCCGCTCGTGCCCGGCCGACAGCTGCACGCGGATGCGCGCCTGGCCTTTGGGGACTACCGGATAATAGAAGCCGGTGACATACACGCCTTCCTCCTGCATCTTCGCCGCGAAGTCCTGCGACAGCTTGGCGTCGTAAAGCATGACCGCGCAAATGGCGCTTTGCGTGGGCTTGATGTCAAAGCCCGCCGCCAGCATCCTGTCGCGGAAATACGCCACGTTGCCCATCAGCTTGGCGTGCAGGGCATCGCTTTCCTTCAGCATGCCGAACATTTCGAGGCTGGCCCCTATTATGGCCGGCGCTACGGAATTGGAGAAGAGGTACGGGCGGGAGCGCTGGCGCAGCATGTCGATGATCTCCTTTCTTCCGGCGGTGAACCCGCCCATCGCTCCGCCGAACGCCTTGCCTAACGTCCCGGTGAACACGTCTATGCGGCCGTACACGCCGAACTGCTCCGCCACGCCGCGCCCTGTGGGGCCCACGACGCCCGCCGAGTGCGATTCGTCCACCATCACTAGGGCTCCGTAGCGCTCCGCCAGTTCGCAGATCTTGTCCATCGGGGCCACGTTGCCGTCCATCGAGAATACTCCGTCGGTGGCGATGATGCGGTGGCGCTGCGCCTGCGCCTCCTGCAGGCAGCGCTCCAGGTCGGCCATGTCGGCGTTGGCGTAACGGTATCGCTTGGCTTTGCACAAACGGACTCCGTCGATGATGGACGCATGGTTGAGCGCGTCTGAAATAATGGCGTCCTCTTCCGTAAACAGGGGTTCGAACAGCCCGCCGTTAGCGTCGAAGCAAGACGCGTAAAGGATGGCGTCTTCCGTCTTGAAGTAATCCGCCACGGCCGCTTCCAGCCGCTTGTGCAAATCCTGCGTGCCGCAGATGAAGCGCACTGACGACATGCCGAAGCCGTGCGTGTCCATGGCTTCTTTGGCGGCCTTGATAAGGCGGGCGTTGTCTGACAGCCCCAGATAATTGTTGGCGCAGAAGTTCAGCACTTCCTTCCCTCCGCTCACCTTGATGCCTGCCCGCTGGGGCGTGGTGATAATGCGCTCGTTCTTGTAGAGTCCGGCAGCTTCGATGCCGGCCAGCTCCTGCGCGAGGAACTCTTTCATCTTGCCATACATAGCTTTGTGTGTTTTTAGGTTATAGTCAAATTTGCCGCCCGCGTCGCGCCCGGCCGCGAGGCCGCCGGCTCCCTTCCCTCCGCGAGTTGTTATCCCGGACAAATTTGCGAATATATCCGGGATAATCAAAATATCCTTAGCGCAAGTTGGAAGCGCCTGCGCGGAAAAAGCCGCCCTCCTCCGCAGGCCTCGCGCCCGCAGCCGCGGGGCGGCTCTGCTTCCTGCCGAAAAAAAGGAGGGGGCGTTTGGCGCTATGTTGTCTTTTCTGCACATCTTTGCTTTCAAAAACAAACCTGCATCAAACAACAGCCATGAAAAACGTGTTGATTATCGGCTCCACCGGCCAGATAGGCTCGGAACTGACAATGAAATTGCGCGGCGCTTACAACGGCGACATCGTCGCGGGCTACATACCCGGCGCAGAGCCAAAAGGGGAGCTGGCGGAATCAGGACCCTCCGCCGTCGTCGACATCACAAACCCCCGGCAGATAGCCGAGACCGTGTCCGTATACAAGATTGACACCATCTATAACCTTGCCGCTCTCTTGTCGGCCGTGGCCGAAAAGAAGCCTCTGCTCGCGTGGGAGATAGGCGTCGGCGGACTGCTCAACGTGCTGGAGGTGGCCCGCGAAAAGCGTTGCGCCGTGTTCACGCCGAGCTCCATAGGCTCTTTCGGCGACTCCTCGCCTAAGGACAACACGCCGCAGGACACCATCCGCGAACCGCGCACCATCTACGGGATAACCAAAGTGACAGGCGAACTGCTGAGCAACTATTACCATTCCCGCTTCGGCGTCGACACCCGCTCCGTGCGCTTCCCCGGCCTCATCTCATACGTGACCCCTCCGGGCGGAGGGACGACAGACTACGCCGTGAACATATACTACGCCGCCGCCAAAGGCGAGAAGTTCGTCTGCCCCATCGCCGCCGGCACTTTCATGGACATGATGTACATGCCCGACGCATTGAGGGCGGCAATTGAAATAATGGAGGCGGACCCCGGCAGGCTTGTCCACCGGAACTCGTTCAACATCGCTTCCATGAGTTTCGACCCGGAAATCATACGCCGCAGCATAAGGAAGCACAAGCCGGGCTTCCGGATGGAATATAAAGTGGACCCCCTGTGCCAGGCCATAGCCGAATCATGGCCTAACTCTCTCGACGACACGTGCGCCCGCGAAGAATGGGGATGGAAGCCGGAATACGACTTGGACGCCATGACGCGCGACATGCTCTCCAAGCTGGACAAGCGGTTCGGCGGATAGCCCGCCCCCGCCCGCAGCTCTGAAAACAGCTGCCGGAAACCGCAGAAAACCGCCTCCGCGAGGCCTCGGAAAGCGGTTTTCACAACTCGTTGATAATCAAAGGTTATAAGATTATGCCAATTGTCTTATAATCTCCTCCCAAC
>CAZLLM010000315.1:0-2599 GCA_964560405.1 uncultured Prevotella sp. | reverse complement strand
GCCTGCGCCGCGGCGAGGCGTGCGATAGGCACGCGGAAAGGCGAGCAGCTTACGTAGTTCAGTCCAACGCGGTGGCAGAACTTCACAGACGAAGGTTCGCCGCCGTGTTCGCCGCAGATGCCGCATTTCAGGTCGGAGCGTACGGCGCGGCCGCGCTGCACGGCAATTTCGATAAGCTGCCCTACGCCTCGTTGGTCGAGTACTTGGAACGGGTCTACTTTCAGTATCTTCTTTTCCAGATAAGCGGGCAGGAAGGTGGCGATGTCGTCTCGCGAGAAGCCGAATGTCATTTGCGTGAGGTCATTCGTACCGAATGAGAAGTATTCCGCGCGCGACGCAATCTTGTCGGCTGTGATAGCCGCCCGCGGAATTTCAATCATCGTCCCGACCTTGAATGGTATTTCCATGCCTTCTTCCTTGAACAAGGCGGCCGCTTCGCCGCGTATGATGTCTTCTTGGGCTTCGAACTCGTAAAGGTTGCCTATCAGCGGCACCATTATCTCCGGATGCGGGTCGTATCCCTCTCTTTTCAGCTCGACGGCGGCGCCAAGTATGGCGCGCGTCTGCATTTGCGTGATTTCCGGGTACGTATTTCCGAGACGGCAGCCGCGGTGTCCCAGCATGGGGTTGTGTTCCGACAGGCTTTCAACGCGGCGGCGTATGTATTCTACGGTTACGCCCATTTCCTCCGCCATTTCCTCCTGTCCTTTCATGTCGTGCGGCACGAATTCGTGCAATGGAGGATCGAGCAGGCGTATGTTTACGGGATAGCCGTCCATAGCCTTGAATATTCCCTTAAAGTCCTCTTTCTGGTAAGGCAGCAGTTTGAAAAGGGCTTTCTTGCGTTCTTCGGCGGTGTCGGAAAGTATCATCTCACGCATTGCGATGATTTTCTCGTTATCGAAGAACATATGTTCCGTGCGGCACAGACCTATTCCTACAGCTCCGAATTTGCGCGCCACTTCCGCGTCATGCGGCGTGTCGGCGTTTGTGCGGACTACCAGCCGCGTGTGCTTGTCGCAAAGCTGCATGAGCTCGGCGAAAGAGCCTGAAAGCTCGGCTGCCTGCGTGCGGATCTCGCCTTTGTAGACATCGCCGGTAGAGCCGTTGAGCGAAATGTAGTCGCCTTCGTTCAGCACTGTCCCTTCGATTTCTACAGTCCGCGTCTTGTAATTGACGTTTATAGCCCCTGCGCCCGACACGCAGCACTTGCCCATGCCGCGTGCTACGACTGCGGCGTGTGATGTCATGCCGCCGCGGGCTGTGAGTATGCCTTCGGCGACCGCCATTCCGGCGAGGTCTTCGGGAGAAGTCTCAATGCGCACCATTATTACCTTGTGGCCGTCGGCGCGCCACTTAGCCGCGTCTTCGGCAAAGAAGACTATCTGCCCTGTCGCCGCTCCGGGAGAGGCGGGAAGGCCGCGTGTCAGCGCTTTCGCGCTGTGAAGAGCCTTTTTGTCGAACACGGGGTGCAGCAACTCGTCCAGTTTGTTGGGGTCGCAGCGTTCTATCGCCGTTTTCTCGTCTATCATTCCTTGGTGAAGCAAGTCTATAGCTATCCGCACCATCGCCGTGCCTGTGCGTTTCCCATTGCGGGTCTGCAAAAACCAGAGCTTGCCTTCCTGCACGGTGAACTCCATGTCCTGCATGTCGCGGTAATGGTTCTCGAGCTTTGTCTGTATGTCATCAAGCTGGCGGTAAATTTCCGGCATCGTCTCTTCCATAGACGGGTATTTCGCAAGGCGCTCTTCTTCGCTCATGCCCAGCATCTCCGCTCTTTTGCGCGAGCCGTCCTTCGTTATCTGCAGCGGGGTGCGTATGCCTGCTACAACGTCCTCGCCTTGCGCGTTGGCAAGCCATTCGCCGTTGAACACGTCCTCGCCCGTCGCCGCGTCGCGGCTGAAGCACACGCCTGTGGCGGAAGTGCCGCCCATGTTCCCGAACACCATCGCCATGACGGATACGGCCGTACCCCATTCCGCCGGAATGCCTTCCATCTTGCGGTACAGTATCGCACGCTCGTTCATCCAGCTGTCGAAGACGGCGCAGACCGCCCCCCAAAGCTGCTCCATCGGGTTGTCGGGGAAGTCCTGCCCCCTCTGCTCCTTTATGGCCTTCTTGAATAGCGTTACGAGCTTTTTCAGCTCGTCGGTGGTGAGCTCGTTGTCAAGCTTGACACCCCTTTCGTCCTTCACCTGCTGGATTATGGCTTCAAACGGGTCTGTGCCGTCTTTCTTCGTAGGCTTCATGCCCATCACCACGTCGCCGTACATCTGCACGAAGCGGCGGTAGGCGTCATAGGCGAAGCGCGGGTTGCCGGTCTTCCGCGCCAAGCCCTCCGCCACGCAGTCGTTCAGCCCGAGGTTGAGGATAGTGTCCATCATCCCGGGCATTGACGCCCTCGCCCCGGAACGGACGGAAAGCAGCAGCGGGTTTTCCGGATTGGCGAAGCCGCTCCCCATAATCGCCTCTATATGCTTCACCGAGCGTTCCACGTCTTCCTTGAGAAGCGACACAGACCGCTCCTTGCCTATGCGGTAGTATTCGTTGCACATGTCGGTGGTGATTGTGAATCCCGGCGGCACGGGTATCCCCAGCA
>CAZLLM010000314.1:0-2616 GCA_964560405.1 uncultured Prevotella sp. | reverse complement strand
AATAATTTAGTAGGGTTCTGTCAGTTCATTCAAACTACCCTTGTACAGACAGCAGAACCCTTTAACTATCCGTACAGGGTGGTTCTGTCCTGGCTCTTTGCCCGTTAAACAAACTTTTTCATTTGTGATTTGTTTTTTGTCCGCCCCAAGACCCGAACAGGCCGTTTATTGCTGGAAAGCGTGGGTCTTGCAGGTTTACGGGTCTTAGGCATCTCCAAACGCCCGCCATAGAGTAAACCCAGCCCACGCTCGGCGATATACCGAAGAACGATATACAACCAGCGAACGCTGACAGGTTCGTCTATGGCTTGTTGATTGGAGATTTTAAGACCCAGACACCTGTACGCTTCCGTACGCGCCCCGGATTTCTCCCCGGAGACGGGGCAAATATAGCGAATATTCCGGCAACGGCGCGAGGTGGCGGAGGGGAAAACAGGCGGCAAGCGTTTTGATCCCTCTCCGGCGCACCTCATTTTAGGCCCTGTTCATTCCGCGGCGTGCCCCGTGCGGTTCCGCGGGCTTCGGACATCGCGGCAGGCCTCCGGGCGGGGCGGCGCAATGCGGCAGAGCGCGCGGACGGCATTGCAAAGCGGGCTTCGCAAAACCGGCGGGCGGGGCGGCGGCCGGACGGGTTTCCGGGCAAAACCGATTTCCGCCCCCGACAAATTAACGTCCTTGCGGAGGGGACGTAATGCAAATTTTAGTAGCTTTGCAATGGCGGCGGGCTGACGCGGACGCACCCTGCGGGCATGGCGCGCCGCCCTCAGAGCGAACACAACAACAAACATCAAACTGACATGGCAAAATTGGATTTGAGCCAGTATGGCATCAAGAACGTGAAGGAAGTCTTGCGCAACCCTTCCTTTGAGGTTCTTTTCGAAGAGGAGACGAGGCCGGGCCTCGAAGGTTTCGAGAAAGGGCGGCTGACGGAGCTCGGCGCTATAAATGTGATGACGGGCATCTACACGGGTCGCTCGCCCAAGGACAAGTTCATCGTATATGACGAAACGAGCGCGGACACGGTGTGGTGGACGTGCGACGAATACAAGAACGACAACAAGAAAGCTTCCGTAGAGACCTGGAACATTCTGAAAGACATGGCCATAAAGGAACTGTCGGACAAGAGGCTCTACGTTGCCGACGTGTTCTGCGGGGCGAACCCCGCAACGCGCCTCTGTGTGCGCTTCATAGTGGAGGTGGCGTGGCAGGCGCATTTCGTTGAGAACATGTTCATACGCCCAACAGCCGAAGAGCTGGAAGACTTCAAGCCCGACTTCGTTGTGTACAACGCCGCCAAAGCCAAAGTGGAGAACTACAAGGAGCTCGGCCTCAACAGCGAAACCGCCGTGGTGTTCAACCTCACGTCGCGGGAACAGGTGATACTCAACACATGGTACGGCGGCGAGATGAAGAAAGGCATCTTCTCGATGATGAACTACTTCAACCCGCTCCGCGGTATCGCCTCGATGCACTGCTCGGCCAACACAAATATGGACGAGACCTCCACCGCTATCTTCTTCGGCCTTTCCGGAACAGGCAAGACCACCCTCTCCACCGACCCGAAGCGCAAGCTGATAGGCGACGACGAGCACGGATGGGACGACGAGGGCGTGTTCAACTACGAAGGCGGATGCTACGCGAAAGTGATTAACCTTGACAAGGACGCCGAGCCTGACATATACAACGCTATCAAGCGCGACGCCCTGCTGGAGAACGTTACAGTGGACGGGAACGGCAAGATTGACTTCTCAGACAAGAGCGTTACGGAAAACACCCGCGTAAGCTACCCCATCTACCACATCAGCAACATCGTGAAGCCCGTGTCGAAAGGCCCGCACGCGCAGCAGGTGATTTACCTCTCGGCCGACGCTTTCGGCGTGCTTCCCCCGGTTTCGATACTTGACAACGAACAGGCAAAATACTACTTCCTCTCCGGCTTCACCGCCAAGCTCGCGGGCACGGAGCGCGGGATCATCGAACCCACACCCACATTCTCGGCTTGCTTCGGGCAGGCGTTCCTCGAGCTGCACCCCACGAAATATGCAGAGGAACTCGTCAGGAAAATGGAGCTCAGCGGCGCGAAAGCATACCTCGTGAACACCGGCTGGAACGGCACGGGCAAGCGCATCTCCATAAAGGACACCCGCGCCATCATAGACTCCATACTCGACGGCTCGATAGACAAGGCCGAGACCAAGGTCATCCCTTACTTCAACCTCACCGTTCCGACATCGCTGCCGGGCGCAGACCCCGGCATCCTCGACCCACGCGACACATACGCAAGTGCGGAGGAATGGAACAGGAAAGCGGAAGACCTCGCCGGCCGCTTCATCAAGAACTTCAAGAAGTACGAAAGCAACGAGGCAGGCAAGGCTCTCGTCGCGGCAGGCCCGAAACTCTGACAAAACTGACGCGGCGCGAACAAGACGGAAACGCGGCGGCACTAAATGAGTGCCGCCGCGTTTTTCTTACCTATCACCGCAGGCTTTGCGCCTGCTGTCGCGAAGCATGGCGCAGCCGCACGTCCCCAGCCGCCGCGCAAGGCTGGAAGAGCTTCCCGGCAACCGGGACATAAGGCGGGCGCACTACCGCAAAGGCGCAGGCATGCAAGGCGCA
>CAZLLM010000313.1:0-2631 GCA_964560405.1 uncultured Prevotella sp. | reverse complement strand
CTGTCTTGTATCAATTTGCAACGCCCCTATAAGCGTCTTTCGCGGGGCAGGATTTCCGAGCTTTCTCACCCTTGCGCGGATGCGGGGTTGCCGGGCTTCCGCCTTGTCCGCCGCGCCCGTTTCCGGGATGTCAGGACTCGGAGCTGCCGTCGGACAGCGCGTCCGCCCCATGCCCGCGACCTTCGCCGCCGGAAGTGCGGCCGTCCGGCCTTTCTCCGTGCTCGCGATGCCGCGGCCGGTCGTCGTTCCTGCCGTGGCGGGGGTTCGCAGCCGGGCGGCCTTCGCCGCGCTGCGGGCGGCGGGCGGCGCGCTCGTCGTACCCCTCGGGCTTTTCCACGAGCGCACGGCGGGAGAGGCGGAACTTGCCCGTTTTCTCATCGATGTCAAGCAGCTTGACCCTGACGGTGTCGCCCTCGTGCACGCCCGCGTCCTCAACGGTGTCGAAGCGTTTCCATCCGAGCTCGCTTATGTGGAGCAGGCCTTCCTTTCCCGGCATGAACTCAACGAAGCAGCCGTAAGGCATGACGCTCACGACCTTTGCGTCGTACACTCCGCCCACTTCGGGAATGGCGACGATGGCGCGTATCTTGGCTACGGCCGCCGCGATGCTGTCCTTGTTGGGCGCGGAGACCTGCACCTTGCCCACGCCGTCGGTCTCGTCGATTGTTATGACGGCGCCCGTCTCGTCCTGTATCCCCTGTATTATCTTTCCGCCCGGGCCTATCACCGCGCCGATGTACTCCTTCGGGATGTCGAAAGCCTCTATCCGCGGCACCTGCGGCTTGAAGTCGGCGCGCGGCGCGGGCAGCGCTTTCAGCATTTCGGCGAGAATGTGCTCGCGCCCGGCTTTGGCCTGCATGAGGGCCTTTTCGAGGATTTCGTATGAAAGGCCGTCGCACTTAATGTCCATCTGCGTCGCGGTAAGCCCTTTGGCTGTGCCTGTCGTCTTGAAGTCCATGTCGCCGAGATGGTCTTCGTCGCCGAGTATGTCGCTCAGCACGGCGTATTTGTCCTCTCCCGGATTTTTTATCAATCCCATGGCGATTCCCGACACGGGGCTTTTAATAGGCACGCCCGCGTCCATAAGGGCAAGGCAGCCTGCGCATACTGTGGCCATGGACGACGACCCGTTGGATTCGAGGATGTCGGAAACCACACGTATGGTGTAGGGGAAGCCGTCGGGCAGCTGGCTTTTCAGGCCGCGCCACGCGAGGTGCCCGTGGCCTATCTCCCTGCGCCCCACTCCGCGCTGCGCCTTCGCCTCCCCCGTAGAATACGGAGGGAAGTTGTAATGCAGCAGGAACCGCCGGACGCTTCTGTCGAGCACGTCGTCGATTATCTTCTCGTCCAGCTTCGTGCCGAGCGTGCAGGTGGAGAGAGACTGCGTTTCGCCGCGCGTGAAGAGGGCGGAGCCGTGAGGCGCGGGCAGCGGCCCCGCCTCGCACCATATAGGGCGTATCTCCGTTGTGGCCCGCCCGTCGAGGCGGCGGCCTTCGTCGAGGACGCAGCGGCGCATCGCGTCGCGCTCCACGTCGTTGTAGTATCTGTCAACAAGCGCGTTCTTCTCCTTCAGCTCTTCCTCCGCAAGGCCGGGGCGGGCGGCGGCGTAGGCCTCCTTGAAGTCCTCGCGCACCTTGAGGAACGCCTCCTCGCGCGCGCGCTTGTCGCGGCCGCCTTCGCGCGCTATCGCGTAAGCCTTGCCGTAGCATTCCCTGCGGCAGGCCTCGCGCAGCTCCTCGTCGTTGCTCTCGTGGCAGTAAGCGCGCTTCACGTTAGTGCCGAGCTCTTCCGCGAGCTCTTTCTGGAGGCGGCACATGGGCTTTATCGCCTCGTGCGCGGCTTTCAGCGCGCCGAGCAGGTCCTGCTCGGATACCTCTTTCATCTCGCCCTCGACCATCATGATGTTTTCTTCTGTCGCCCCCACCATGATGTCCATGTCGGCCTCTTCAAGCTGCGCGCTTGTGGGGTTTATCACGTACCTGCCGCCGACGCGCGCCACGCGCACTTCGGAGACGGGCGTCTCGAACGGGATGTCGGAGCAGGCGATGGCCGAAGACGCGGCGAAGCCCGCGAGGGCGTCGGGCAGGTCTGTGCCGTCGGCCGAGAAGAGCATGATGTTCACGAAAACCTCCGCGTGGTAGTCGGGCGGGAAAAGGGGCCGCAGCGCGCGGTCCACGAGGCGGCTCGTGAGTATCTCGTAATCCGAGGGGCGCCCTTCGCGCTTGGTGAACCCTCCGGGGAAGCGCCCCGCCGCCGAATACCTTTCCCTGTAGTCGCATTGCAGCGGCATGAAGTCCGTGCCCGGCGCCGCGTCCGCCGCGGCGCAAACTGCGGCCAGCATCATCGTGTTCCCCATACGCAGCATCACCGCTCCGTCGGCTTGCTTGGCCAGCTTTCCTGTCTCTATCGAAATTGTCCGCCCGTCGGGCAAAGAAACAGTCTTCGTAATGATGTTCATCTGAAAATCTCTTTTATTGTTTTCTCTGTTCGTCTGAAAGATCCGCCGTTCTCAAAAAACGGCACAAAGATACACATTTAATTTAAGCGGCGAGCCGCTGCGCCGCACAAAAGTGGGCCCGCCTGCGCGGCATCCCAATTGTCTTATAATCTCATGTCAACTCTCATATAAGA
>CAZLLM010000312.1:0-2632 GCA_964560405.1 uncultured Prevotella sp. | reverse complement strand
AAAGCGTATATTCGCGAAAAATTCAAGTGTCACCTAAAAAAGCGAAAGAGATGAAAAGGATTTTATGCAAGCTGGTTTTCGCCGCGGCAGCGGCACCGTTGTGTGTTCCGCTTTCCGCCGCGGAGGGCGGCCTGCACGTGATTCCCCAGCCGCAGAAGGCTGTCATGGGGGAGGGCGAGTTCAGGCTCGGCCCGTCGACTGTGGTCTGCGCCGCTGGCAAGGGCGCGCAGGCTGTTGCCGCGTTCTTCGCAGCGAAGATGAGCTCCGCGACTGGCTACGACATCAAGGTGTCGGCAAAGCCCGCGCCCGGAGCCATAACGCTCAGGATAGGGGGCAGCATGAAGAAAGGGGACGAGAGTTACACGCTTGCCGTCTCGCGAGAAGGCGCGGAGGCCGTAGCACCGACGGCGCGGGGCTTGTTCTATGCGATGCAGACTTTCCTCCAGCTCCTGCCTCCGCAGATAGAGAGCCCGTCAGCCGCCGAGGGGGTGGAGTGGGCGGCTCCGGCGGTGACAATCGAGGACAGCCCCCGCTTTGAGTACCGCGGCCTGCTCAGCGACGTATGCCGCCACTTCATGAGCGTCGAGACGATAAAGAAGCAGCTCGACATGATGGCGATGTTCAAGCTCAACCAGTTCCATTGGCATCTCACCGACGACCAAGGCTGGCGCATCGAGATAAAACGCTACCCGGAGCTGGCGGAGCGCGCCGCTTTCCGCGACCGCGGCGACGAGAACCTGGTCAACGGCTTCTTCAACCCCGCCGCCGACGGCCTTTACGGCGGGTTTTACACGCAGGAGCAGGTGCGCGAAATCGTGGCCTACGCCAAAGAGCGCTTCATCAACGTCATCCCGGAGTTCGAGCTGCCCGGTCACGAAGTGGCGGCCATATCGGCGTTCCCGTGGCTGGCGTGCCGCGAGGAGGCCCGCCGGCCGTGGACGGTCTGGGGCGTCTCGCCCGTCGTCATGTGCCCGGGCAAGGACACCACATTCGAGTTCATCGAGAACGTGCTCGCGGAAATGGCGGAGCTTTTCCCGGGGGAATACTTCCACATCGGTGGCGACGAATGCCCGCGCACGGAATGGGAGAAATGCCCCCTGTGCCAGCGGCGCGCTGAGGAGCTGGGGCTGAAAGCGCAGCCGGGCCGCAGCGTGGAGGCGCAGCTTCAGAGCTACGTGGTGGCGCGGGCCGAGAAATTCCTCAACAAGCGCGGCAAGACCATAATAGGCTGGGACGAGATCCTCGAAGGCGGCAGCCTGAACAAGTCGGCCGTCGTGATGTCGTGGCGCGGCGAGGAGGGGGGAATAACCGCCGCTAATATGGGGCACAGGGTCATTATGACCCCGAACAACTACGTCTACCTCGATTACTTCCAGGACAGGGCGGAAGTCTCCCCCAAAGGCATAGGCGGCTACCTGCCGCTGCAGAGAGTGTACAGCTTCAACCCCGTCCCCGCCCGGGTGGAGAAGGAGGGGAACGCGAAATACATACTCGGCCCGCAGGGGAACGTTTGGGCGGAGTACCTGTCGGACGGGGCGGAGCAGCAGTACCGCATGTTCCCCCGCGCCCTCGCCGTCGCGGAGGTGGGATGGACAGAGATGTCCAACAAGGACTCCCTGAACTTCTTCGAGACGCTCGACAATGACGCGGCGGCGCGCATGGCCCTGCACGGCGTGAACTTCCACACGCCCATACCCGCGCAGGACGGCACGGCCTACAAGCGGCAGGCTTTCACCGACGAAATATCAATCCCGATAACGACGGTGCGCCCTGTCAAGGTGGTGTACACCACCGACGGCAGCGAGCCCGGCGCCGGCTCCCCCGCCTGCACGTCGCCGGTCAGGGTTACCGAAAGCTGCACGCTGCGCCTCGCCTCCGTGCTGCCCTGCGGCGTAGCGGGCGGCGCGAACAGCATCAGGCTCGTGAAAGAGGAGTACAGCCCCGCCGCCGGCGTGAAGGACACGGTGCGGGGGCTCAACCTGCACGTGGCCCGCGGACTGTACAAGAAGGCCGCCGACCTCGCCGACTGCTACCATTGGGAGAACGGCGCGGCAAAGGACTTCTCCGGCCTGCACATCGCAAAGCCGGACGACGACTATTCCAGCGTGGCCGAAGGCTACATAATGATACCCGAAGACGGCGTTTACGGCTTCCTCTCGGAGAACGACCAGGTGATAATCGACGGCAGGACGGTGGTCGACAAGGACGGAGAGATCGTGAAGCGGACGCTGTCGGGCGGCGGCACGACAGCCCTGCGGAAAGGCCTGCACAGGATAAAGGCGGTGTTCCTCGGCTACAACGGCGACGGATGGCCGACGTATTACAACGACACCCGCGTGCAGATATGCAACACCACGAAAGGCGAGGGCTTCAGGGACGTAACCTCCGACATGCTCTTCCGCGAGGCCGCGCCCGGCGAATAGCGCGTGCGGCGCGGCGGAAGCACGGCCAGCCTGCCGGCGGCAAAGGGGCGCGGGAAACCGCGGCATCACGCGGGACGGGCGCCCTGCCCTGCAGGCCCGGAGACGGCGCGGAAGCACCGCGGCAGGGCGCGGCGGAAGGCCTTCGCGGGGAGGAATCCCAACTCTCTTATAATCTCATGTCAACTCTCATATAAGACAATTTTGAGACT
>CAZLLM010000311.1:0-2637 GCA_964560405.1 uncultured Prevotella sp. | reverse complement strand
CGCTCATAAAAAAAGCGGCGGCGGATTTGCCGTTATGCGGGATTTTCCTACTTTTGCGCCAGAAGGAGTTCCGCCGACGGCAGACCGGGATGCTCATCAATAAAACACGAAAACCGGTAAGACTCCGCCGGCCGATGGCGCGCTGCCTCGCGAGAGGCAGATTACAGAAGCCGGCGGGCTATCAAATCTTTACTGCTGGAGTTTTCATCGTATCGCGTCGGCGCCTCTCCTTTTTTTTGCGCGCCGGCGCGGGCCGCATGCGGGAGGGCGGCGGACTCTGAAATCATGAATTACCTTGACTTGCTTGACGACAGCCAGAGGGCGGCGGTGGAGTACATCGGCGGGCCTTCGCTGGTGATAGCCGGAGCGGGCGCGGGCAAGACGCGGGTTCTCACAACGAAAGCTGCTTACCTGATTGACCGCGGCATGGATCCGCAGAACATCCTCGCGCTGACATTCACGAACAAGGCCGCGCGCGAAATGCGTGAGCGCATATCCGCGATAGCGGGAGACGACGCGGCGCGCCGGCTGCAGATGGGGACGTTCCACAGCGTGTTCGCGAGAATTCTGAGGGCGGAAGCGGAGAGAGTGGGATGCAGCCCGCGCTTCACGATATACGACCGCAGCGATTCGACGAGCCTCGTAAGGCTTATAATAAAGGAATCAGGCCTTGACGAGAAGAAATACAACGCCAGCTCCGTGCTTTCCCGAATATCGCGGGCGAAAAACCGCCTCGTCCTCCCCGACGGCTATGCCGGCGACCCCGCGCTTCTGCGCGAGGACAGCGCGGCAGGCGTGCCCGAGACAGCGAGGATATACGCGCTTTACCAGAACCGCCTGAAAGCGGCCGGGGCGATGGACTTCGACGACATCCTGATGTACATGTTCCTCCTCCTTGACGGCGACGGGGAGGCGAGGCGGAAGTACGAGGAGGGCTTCCGCTTCGTGCTTGTGGACGAGTATCAGGACACGAACACCGCGCAGGCGCGGATACTCGGCCTGCTCGCCAGGCGGCATCAGAAAATATGCGCGGTGGGCGACGACGCGCAAAGCATATACGCCTTCCGCGGGGCGGAAATCGACAACATACTGAACTTCACGCAGGCGTTCCCGGCGGCGAAAGTGTACAAGCTGGAAAGGAACTACCGCTCAACGCAGACCATAGTGGACGCGGCCAACAGCGTGATATCGCGCAACAGGCGCCGCATACCGAAAGACGTGTACAGCCTGGCGGAGCGGGGCGAAAGGATACGCATCAGGGAGGCGTACAGCGACTTGGAGGAAGCCGGTGTCGTAACGAGGCAGATAGCGGCTCTCAGCAGGCAGGGGATGCGCTACGGCGACACCGCCGTGCTCTACCGCGTCAACTCGCAAAGCCGCGCCCTCGAAGAATCCCTGCGCAAGGAAGGCATACCGTACAAGGTCGTGGGCGGGCAGTCGTTCTACGAGCGCGAAGAGATAAAGGACGTTACGGCCTGCTTCCGGCTCGCCGTCAACCCCGATGACGAAGAGGCTTTCCGCCGCGTGGTGAAGAGGCTGGCGAGCGGCATAGGCGGCGCCACCCTCTCGCGGATATCGGCGGCGGCGGCGGGCAGGAACATCAGCCTGTGGCGGGCGGCGGGCGGGCTGACGGCGGAGGAGCTGGGGGTCTCGCGAGGGATGATGCGGAAGATAGCCTCATTCGCCGCAATGATACGGGGCTTCGCCTCGCTGGCGGAAGAGGCCGACGCCTACACGCTGGGGCTGCGCGTGATAGAGGAGAGCGGCGTCAGGAAAGAGGCCGACGGCGGCATGACCATGGAAAGCCTGAGCAGGCAGGAGAACCTCCAGGAGCTACTGAACGCCCTGAACACATTCGTCGAGAACACCGTCGAGAGCGAGGGCAGCCGGAAGAACGCCACGATAGACAGATACCTTTCAGACATCGCGCTTCTCACTACGGCCGACAAGGGGGACGACTCCGACGACAAGGTCACCCTTATGACTATACACGCGGCGAAAGGGCTGGAATTCGGCGCGGTCTTCATCGTGGGGATGGAAGAAGGCGTCTTCCCCGGCGCGGCGGCGGTCTTCTCAGACAAGGAGCTGGAAGAGGAGAGGCGGCTGTTTTACGTGGCGCTCACACGCGCCAAGAGCCGCTGCTTCATAAGCTACGCCCACAGCCGCTTCCTCCGCGGCGAAACCACCTATCCCGAGCCGAGCCGCTTCCTCGGCGAGATAGACGGGGCGTGCGTAACGCGCGAAGGGGCGGGAGGCAGGACGCGCGGCTTTTACGGCGCGGCCCCGTGGCGCGGCGGCATAAGGCGGGGCGCGGGCTCTGCCGCAGGATGGGGCTTCCGCAGCTGGGCGGCGGGCGGCGGCACACAAGGCTTCCGGCCCTTTCACGCGGAAAAGGCTGCAAACGCGGCGGACGGCGCGGAGGAAGACGCGCCCGCCGCGCTTCAGGAGGCGCGCACGCGGAGCGGGGAAGTCATACGGGCGGGGCAGGCCGTAGAGCACCCGCGCTTCGGCAGGGGGAAAGTGCTGAGCATAACCGACGCCGGCGACACGGCCAAGGTGAGCGTAGCCTTCGAGAATGCCGGCTGCAAGGACCTGCTCCTGAAATTCGCCCCCCTGACAGCGGCTGACTGACGCGCC
>CAZLLM010000310.1:0-2652 GCA_964560405.1 uncultured Prevotella sp. | reverse complement strand
GGCGGGGTCAGTAGCTGAACGCGCTTCCTCCGAGGAACTCTCTGAGGAGCGACGTAGGCGGCAGGCCGTCAGCGGATATGGGCCTGATGTAGGAGAGGAACTTCCGCAGCCGGCATGCTTCGGAATGCTCCTCGTAGCGCTCGTCCACCTGTTCGAGCAGGGGCATGGCCTGCGTGCGCAGCACGGCGAGCTCGAAGAGGAGCGCGGAGTTGAACATGACATCGGCGTTCTCCTGGTAGGGGAATATCCATTTGGCTTCGCCCGCCCTTACGGAGGGCCAGCGGCGGATGGTGTCGCGCGCGGAGTATCCGCGGTACTTGCAGTCGCGCACTATGCGCCGGAGCAGCCGGTTGTCGGTTGTGGGGATGTAGTTGTGGTCGTCGAGCAGGATTGACGTGAGGGCTGAGACGTACACGCGGAACTTGCAGCCGCCGGGTATCTGGGGCGTGAGTTCGGGGTTGAGGGCGTGTATCCCCTCCATTATCAGTATCATGCCCGGCTCCAGCCTCAGCCGCCGCCCGCTCCGCTCGCTTTTCCCTGTCTGGAAGTTGAAGCGCGGCAGCTCGACTTCCTTTCCGGCGACGAGGTCGTTGAGCTGTCGCGAGAGCAGGGGGATGTTGACGGCGTGGAGCGACTCGAAGTCGTATTCGCCGTCGGGCAGCACGGGGGTCTTGTCGCGGTCGACGAAATAGTCGTCTATCGAAACGGGGAGCGGCTTGAGGCCGCAGGCCATCAGCTGCACCGAGAGCCTTTTGCTGAACGTCGTCTTCCCGCTCGACGAGGGGCCCGACACGAGGACGACGCGGATGTCCCGGCCGGCGGCTATCATGTCGGCGATGCGCCCTATCTTTTTCTCCTGCAAGGCTTCGGAGACGTTTATTAGCGTGTTGGCGTATCCGAGGGCGTTGGCGGCGTTGAGGTCGCCGACGGAGTTGAGCCCCACGATGCGCTGCCATTCGTGTTGCTCGCGGAACACTTCGAACATTTTCTCCTGCTTCACCACCGGCTTCAGCCGTTCCGGGCTGGCGGGGTCGGGCACGCGCAGCAGCACCCCGTCGTGGTATTTCTCCACGCCGAAGAGCCTGAGCTGCCCGGTGGAGAGCAGCAGCGGGCCGTAGAAGTAGTCGGCCGTCCCGTCCAGCGTGTGGTACGTGGTGTAGAGCGTACCTACGCTCCGCAGCAGCCTTACTTTGCTCTCCTGCCCGAGCCTGCCGAAAAGCGCGGCGGCTTCCTCCGTGCGGCACACCACCCTGCGGAAGGGCATGTCGGCCGCGATGATTTCCTTCATCCGCCCCCGCAGCCTGTCCACGTCTTCCTCCGCGATGTCGCGCCCTGTGAGCAGGCGGCAGTAGTAGCCGTTGGATACCGGGGTGTCGATGCGCACTGTCGTGCCGGGGAAGACATCCTCCGCCGCCTTGCAAAGCACGAAGAAGAGGGAGCGTGTGTACGTTCTCATGCCGGGAGGGTCGGATATGCCGAGGAACTCCACGTCGCTGTCCTTGAACAGCGCGTAGTGCAGGCCTTCCGCCTTGTTGTTCACCCTCGCGCAGACCGCGCCGCCGGGCGTGCCGGGCGCGGCTGCCGCGTAAGCCTCCGCCACGGAGCTTCCCGCGGGCATGGTGAGCGTCCGCCCGTTGTTCTTGCAGAATATCTTCACCGTCTGTTTCATGACACATTGTTTTTCATAAGCACTGCGGCGTAAAGATAGCGAAAAAACCGTTCCGACAGCACGATCCGGCCCGCGCAACGGCGGCAACGGCGGCTTCGGACGGGCGCGGAAGCGCGTTTTTCGGGCGGGCGGCCGCGCCGCAGCCGTCGGGAACGCTTAACTTTGCCGCGGAAACGTGAAAAACATCCTGACCATGCCGACAACACTCTATCCCGCGCCGGTATTCGGCCCTGTACGAAGCCGCAGGCTGGGGGTCTCGCTGGGGATAAACCTTATGCCGCCCGACGGAAAGGTATGCACTTTCGACTGCCTTTACTGCGAGTGCGGCGCAAACGCCGAGCGCCGCCCCTCGCTGCCCCGCCCGGCGCGCGGCGAAGTCGCCGCCGCCCTTGAAGCGCGCCTGCTCGCGATGAAAGCCGCAGGCGAGACGCCCGACGTGCTCACCTTTGCGGGCAACGGCGAGCCCACGGCGCACCCCTGCTTCGCCGGGATAATGGACGACACGCTCGCGCTGCGCGACAGGCATTTCCCTGCGGCGAAGGTAAGCGTGCTCAGCAACGCGACGCTCATCTCGCGCCCGTCCGTGCGGGCCGCGCTGATGAAGGCCGACAACAACATACTGAAGCTCGACACCGCCGACACCGCCTACATCATGCGCCTCAACCGCCCCGCCGCAGGGTACGACGCGAGGCGCGTGATTGAGGGGATGAAACAGTTCGGCGGGCACGTGTCGGTGCAGACTATGTTCCTGCACGGCACGGGCGGCGAGGAGCTGCTTACCAACACGGGCGACAGGTATGTGGAGCCGTGGATTGACGCCCTGCGCGAAATCAGGCCGCAGACGGTGATGATTTACACCATAGACCGCGAGACGCCCGACCGCAACCTGCGCAAGGCTCCGCCGGAGGAGCTGGACTCAATAGCGGAAAAGGTGCGCAAGGCAGGGCTTCGGGCGACGGTCTCCTACTGACCCGCCCGCCGCC
>CAZLLM010000309.1:0-2653 GCA_964560405.1 uncultured Prevotella sp. | reverse complement strand
AGAGTTGACTCGAGATTATAAGAGAGTTGGGCAAGTCCCCGCAGCGCCTCCCCGCCGCCCCCGCAGACCGCCCGCGAAATATGCCCTTGAACCGCTGCAGAAAACGGTAAGCCCGTGCGGGAGAAGGAAGGACGGACGGGAGGCGGAAAACGGAGAAGCCGCGTGAGGAAGCGGGAAGGGACGAGAGAGGGAGCGGCGAAACGGCGAGCGGGACGACAGGGCTTTCCGTTTCCAAGTGGCGCGCTTTGGCTTGTGATGGTGCGCTATGCTTCGACGGATGCGAGGGAACGAATTGTTTTGCAAGCGCAGGAGATAACGCAAAGGTGCGGCGTGGGAAAATCCGCCCTCAGTTCGCTGCGGGAAACGGAAAGTCCGTGCGGGAACAGCGGAATAGTCGCAGGCGGGAAATGCAGAGGACGCGGGCGGGAAACGGGGAGGGACGGGAGACGGAGCGGGCGAAACGGAGAGTGGGAGGGCAGGGCTTTCCGTTTCCAAGTGGTGCGCTTTGGCTTGTGAGGGTGCGCTCTGCTTCGACGGGTGCGGGGGAACGAATTGTTTTGCAAGCGCAGGAGGTAACGCAAAGGTGCGGCGTGGGAGAATCCGCCCTCAATCCGCCGCGGGAAAACGGGAAGTACGTGCGAGAAAAATGGGATGGAACGGACAGAAACAGAAAGCGCGCGGGCGGCAAGGCCGCGTAAACAGGCTATAAGCGGAGAGGCGCAGCCGGTAAAGCGTGATGCCGCGGGAAGGAACCGAAGAAGCCGCAGGTGGGAAAAGCAGAGAACGCGGGCGGAAACGGAGCGGATGCCGCCCGCGTGCCTTTCGTCCTCTTTTGTAACCATTCCATTTTTCACCTACAACCGCTCCGTTTTTTCGCACGTGCCGTTACGCTTTACGTCCGCGCCCGCTTTATTTTCCTCCCGCCCCCGCGAAACCAACCCGTTCTCCCGCACCCGCAAGGCGAAGCCCGCCTCGCAAACCGTCCCCGCATCCTTATTCTGTCATCCTCACATCCATATCCTGCCCTCGAAACCCGCTGAAACCATTGCCCACACCCTTAATCCTGCGCACTCGCCACCTTAACCCTCCCGCCGAATTATAATACAAATGTGTGCCTTGCCCCGCGAAAACAGATCCGTTTTCCCGCGCCAGCGAGACGACGTGCGCCCGCGCAATCCGCCGCGGAAACGGGAGTCAGGACCGGAGGCCACCGAAAAATAACGCGCCCGGCTTGGCGGCGCGGGCGGAATTCGCTAATTTTGCGCCCGTCCCGGCAGGGGCAGCCATACAAGCGGTGCAATGGCGGATCAAGGCGGCATATTCGTAAAACCTGATTTAGAGTAACACAAAATGAAAGAGATCACAATCAACGGGACAAGCCGGCAGACAGTGGGCAAGAAGTCCACGCGCGACGCGCGGCGGCAGGGGCTGGTGCCCTGCGTCATGTACGGGGAAGCGAGGGGCGAGGACGGCCTCCCGATATCGCAGGCGTTCACCGTGCCTTACGACGAAATACGGCGGCTCATCTACACGCCGGAGATTTTCCTCGTCAACCTCATCCTCGACGGGCGGAAGCACACCGCCGTCTTGCAGGACGCGCAGTTCCACCCCGTGAGGGACGAGGTGCTGCACACGGACTTCTACGAGGTTCACGCCGAAAAGCCCATCGTCATGGCGGTGCCCGTATCCGCGAAGGGGCTCGCGGCGGGCGTGAAGGCGGGCGGGCGGCTGAATGTCGCCGTGCGGCGGCTGAAGGTGCGCGCCACATACGACAAGATACCCGAAAAGCTTTACATCGACGTGACGGGCCTCGAGCTCGGCAAGAGCATCAAGGCGGGCGACCTGGATTTCGAGGGGCTCGAGCTCGTGACTCCGAAAGAAGTCGTAGTATGCTCCGTAAAGACCACGCGCAGCAGCCGCAGCGCGACTTCCGGCCCTGAGGCCGCGGAGGAAACGCCCGCTTCGTGACGGCTGATGGAAAGCTTCCTCATAGCCGGGCTGGGGAACGTCGGCGACGAATACGCCCGCACGCGGCACAACATAGGTTTCATGGTATTGGACGCTCTCGCGGAAGCGTCCAATATCGTTTTCGAGGACAGGCGCTACGGCTTTGTGGCCGATATGCCGCTGCGCGGGAGGAGGCTGACGCTGCTCAAGCCCTCCACATACATGAACCTTAGCGGCGGTGCCGTACGCTACTGGATGAACGCCAGGAGGATCAAGCCCGGCAACCTGCTTGTCGTCGTGGACGACACCGCGCTCCCTTTCGGGAGAATACGCATACGGACAGCTGGCAGCGAAGGCGGCCACAACGGGCTGAAAAGCATTACCTCCGCGCTCGGCACGCAGGAATACGCGCGCCTGCGCTTCGGCGTGGGCGGCGGCTTCCCGCAGGGCGGGCAGGCGGACTGGGTGCTGAGCGACTTCCCGCCCGAAGAGGCCGGGCGGCTCGCCGTCCGCATCGGCGCAGCGTGCGAGGCCGTCAGGAGCTTCTGCCTCGCCGGGCCGCAGTTCGCCATGAACAACTTTAACAACAAGTAGACTGCCGCAAAGCCGCGGCGAGTGCTGACGTTTTACTCGCATAAAGCGAAATATGACGGGAGTACGGCTTGACAAATGGCTTTGGGCTGTGAGGGTATTCAAGACCCGCGCC
>CAZLLM010000308.1:0-2653 GCA_964560405.1 uncultured Prevotella sp. | reverse complement strand
GCAGGCGTTTTCCCCAAAAGCGTATCTTTGCAGGGAGATTGCAAACCATCAAAAAACGACATCCATGATAAAGATAACGAAAGAAGCCGCGTTGCGGTACCATGCCGGCGGGCGGCCGGGTAAGATAGAGGTGGTGCCCACCAAGCCCTACCGCACGCAGTACGACCTGTCGCTGGCGTATTCGCCGGGCGTGGCGGTGCCGTGCATGGAGATAAAGGAGAACCCCGGCGAGGCCTACCGCTACACCAACAAGGGCAACCTCGTGGCCGTGGTCTCAAACGGCACGGCCGTGCTCGGGCTGGGCGACATAGGCCCCCTGAGCGGCAAGCCCGTAATGGAGGGCAAAGGGCTGCTCTTCAAGATATACGGCGGCATAGACGCTTTCGACATAGAGGTGAACGAGAAAGACCCCGACAAGTTCATCGAGACCGTCAAGGCCATCGCCCCGACTTTCGGCGGCATCAACTTAGAGGACATCAAGGCTCCGGAATGCTTCGAGATAGAGCGCAGGCTCCGCGAGGAGCTCGACATACCCGTCATGCACGACGACCAGCACGGCACGGCGATAATCTCGGCAGCCGGGCTGCTCAACGCGCTCGAAGTCACGGGGAAGAGAATCGAAGAGGCGCGCATAGTGGTTAACGGCGCGGGCGCGGCCGCTATCTCATGCACGCAGATGTACGTCAGGCTGGGCGCGCGCAAGGAAAACATCGTGATGCTCGACAGTCAGGGCGTGATAACGGCCGGACGCCCGGGCCTCTCCGGGCAGAAGCGCCTGTTCGCCACCGAGCGCACCGACATACGCACGCTCGAAGAGGCCATACGCGGCGCGGACGTGTTCCTCGGGCTTTCCAAAGGCAACCTGCTCAGCAAGGAGATGGTGAAGTCGATGAACCGCCGCCCCATAATCTTCGCGCTGGCCAACCCCGTGCCCGAAATATCCTACGAGGACGCGCGCGAGGCATGCCCCGACTGCCTCATCAGCACCGGGCGCAGCGACTACCCCAACCAAATCAACAACGTACTCTGCTTCCCGTACATCTTCCGGGGCGCGCTCGACACGGCGGCCACGTCCATTAACGAGGAGATGAAGCTCGCGGCGGTGCACGCCCTCGCAGACCTGGCGAAACGCCCGGTGCCGGACATCGTGAACCGGGAGTACGCGGTGAACAACTTCACTTTCGGCCCTGACTACTTCATCCCCAAGCCGCTCGACCCGCGCCTCATCACCGAAGTGTCGCTCGCCGTCGCGAAGGCGGCCGTCGACAGCGGCGTGGCGCGCCGGCCTGTCGCCGACTGGAAGTACTACCGCGCGAAGCTCAAAGAGTTCATGGGGCAGGAAAGCAAGTTCACCCGCACACTGTACGAGACGGCGATGCGCGACCCGCAGAGAGTGGTGTACACCGACGGCACCAACGAAACCATACTCCGCGCGGCGGTGCAGGCCGGGAAAGAAGGCATCTGCCGCCCCATACTGCTGGGGAACGACAAAAAGATAAGGGACACCGCGGAAAGGCTGGAGCTCGACCTCAGCGGCGTCGAAATCATCAACCTGCGCAACGACGACCAGACGGAGCGGCGCGAAAGGTACGCGGCGCAGTACGCCGCCAAGAAGCAGCGCGAAGGATGCACCCTCCAGGAGGCCAACGACAAAATGTACGAGCGCAACTACTTCGGAATGATGATGGTGATGAACCGGGAGGCCGACGCGCTGATAACAAGCGTGTCAAGAAAGCACTGGAACGCGCCCGAAGTAGCGAAAGACGTGGTGGGCGTCAACCCGAAGTTCGGCCACTTCGGGACAATGCACCTGATAAACTCCAAGCAAGGCACGCTCTTCATCGTGGACACGCTGATAAACCGGCATCCCAGCACGGAGACAATGGTGGACCTCGCGCTGCTGAGCGCGCACACGGTGCGCTTCTTCAACCGCAAGCCGGTGATAGCCATGGTGTCATACTCCGACTTCGGCGCCGACCGCGAGGAAGGCCCCGTGAAAATGCACCGCGCCGTCGACATCCTCCACGAGAAATACCCCTCGCTCCTCGTCGACGGGGAAATGCAGCTCAGCTACGCGCTCAACCGGAAGCTGCGCGACGAAAAGTTCCCCTTCACGAAAATCAAGGGAATGGACGTGAACACGCTCGTGTTCCAGTGCCTCAACGCGGCGTGCTCCGCCTTCCAGATGGTGAAGGCCATCTACCCCGACGCGGAAGTGATAGGCCCGGTGCAGATGGGGCTGAACAAGCCCGTGCACTTCACCGATGCCGACTGCTCCGTGCGCGACATCGTCAACCTCACCGCCGTCGCCGTGATAGACGCCCTCGTGGAAAAGAAGAAGATAGAATAACGCCCCGGCGCGGGAAGCCCCGCTGCCGGAGACTCCGCGGCGCGGGAGGGCGGACGCCCTCCCGCACCCGTTTTCCGCCGCAGGGAAAGCCGCCCGCCCCGCGCCCCGCGCAGTAAAGGCGGGCTTCCCCGTGCCAAGGCTCCGCATTCCCGCCGGCCGCACGGAGGGCGTCCCCCGCCGCCGCGTCCGCTTCGTTTCCCGTCTGACCCCGCAAAAACAGTCCGTTTTCTCGCACTCGCAAGGCAAAGCGCGCCCCGCAAACCGCCCATACGACCCGCAGGAATCCGCCTGCACCCGCTGAAA
>CAZLLM010000307.1:0-2665 GCA_964560405.1 uncultured Prevotella sp. | reverse complement strand
TGGCTTGACCGACGCGGAAGTGCGCGAAAGCCGCGAGAAGCATGGCGTGAATATCCTGACGCCTCCTAAAAAGGATCCGCTGTGGAAGCAGTTTCTTGAAAAGTTCCGCGACCCTCTTATTATCATCCTCATGATCGCCGGCATGCTCTCCGTAGGCATATCGGCTTATCAGCATTTCTTCCTCGGACAGGGATGGGAGGCGTTCTTCGAGCCTGCCGGCATCTTTGTCGCGATTCTTCTGGCCACAGGGCTGGCGTTCTATTTCGAGCTGAAAGCCGACAAGGAGTTCGCCTTACTCAACCAGGTGAACGACGATGAGCCGGTGGAGGTAATCCGAAACGGCAACGCCACCAGCATCCCCCGCAGAGATGTCGTTGTCGGCGACATTGTCGTTCTCAATACGGGCGAGGAGGTGGCCGCCGACGGCGAGCTTATAGAAGCGGCGCAGTTGCTGCTTGACGAATCCACGCTGACGGGAGAGCCTTCGTGCGCCAAGAGCGTCGCCGAGGAGGACTTTGTCAAAGACGCGACCTACCCCACTAACCACGTGATGAAAGGTACTAAAGTGATGGAGGGACACGGCAAGTTCCGCGTTTTCGCCGTAGGCGACAAGACCGAACAGGGCAAGGTCTTCGAGGCCGCGCAGATAGACGACAGCGTGAAAACCCCGCTCAATGAGCAGCTTGACGGCCTAAGTGATTGGATTACCAAGGCGAGTTATCTCTTTGCCGCATTGGTTGTCATCGGCCGTATAGCGGTCTATCTGGTGAGCAACGGAACAGGCGTCTTCGGCTCGATGGAACAATTCGCCCCGTTTTCAGCGTACATACTGCAAACGCTGATGATTGCCGTGACGCTTGTCGTTGTCGCCGTCCCCGAAGGCCTGCCGATGGCGGTCACGCTCTCGCTCGCTTATTCAATGCGGAGGATGTTGCAAACGAAGAACCTCGTGCGCAAGATGCACGCCTGCGAGACAATGGGTGCGGTTACGGTTATCTGCACAGACAAGACAGGCACCCTCACCCAGAACCGGATGAAGGTGGACGAGATGAATGTGTACGACAAAGACGCGGACTGGAATGTCTTCAACGAAGGCCTCGCCGTCAACTCTACCGCTTCTATCGATTTCTCCGACCCGCGGAAACCGCAGGCCATCGGCAACCCCACGGAGGGCGCGCTGCTCCTCTGGCTCAGCGGCAAGGGCGTTGACTACCGCCCGCTACGCGAGGCCGCAAAGGTAGTAGAGGAACTGCCTTTTTCCGCCGAGCGCAAGTACATGGCCACCGTAGTCGAATCATCCGTGTTGGCGGGAAAGAAAGTGCTCTACGTAAAGGGAGCCCCGGAAATTGTCCATTCGCTTTGCAGGTTTTCGGACGTGGACAAGCACACGTTGCACAAGCAGCTTGCCGGCTACCAGAACCGCGCCATGCGCACCTTGGGCTTCGCCTTCCAGGTTCTCGAAGCGGACGGCAAGGCTGTCGCTGACGGCAAGCTCGCGGCCGGCGCACTCCGCTTCATCGGCATCGCGGCCATTGCAGACCCCGTCCGCCCAGATGTGCCTGACGCTGTCAAGGAATGCTTGAACGCGGGGATTGAAGTGAAGATAGTGACTGGCGACACGCCGGACACCGCCAAGGAAATAGGCCGCCAGATCGGACTTTGGAAAGAGACCGACAACGAGTGCAACATCATAACGGGCGCAGAGTTCGCCCGGCTCTCCGACGAACAGCTTCTCGACCGAGTGAAAGACATTAAGATTATCGCACGCGCCCGCCCTATGGACAAGAAACGGCTTGTGCAGGCGCTGCAGAGTAACAATCAGGTAGTCGCCGTTACCGGCGACGGCACCAACGATGCCCCCGCACTCAAAGCCGCCCATGTAGGCCTTTCGATGGGCGGCGGCACATCCGTGGCGAAAGAAGCGTCCGACATAACCATAACCGACGACTCTTTCTCCTCTATCGGCAAAGCCGTGATGTGGGGGCGCTCTCTTTACCAAAACATACAGCGTTTCCTCCTCTTCCAGCTTACAGTGAATGTCACCGCCTGCTTCCTCGTGCTATCCGGCGCGTTCATGGGGACGGAATCCCCGCTCACCGTAACCCAAATGCTGTGGATCAACCTTATCATGGACACTTTCGCGGCGATGGCCTTGGCCTCGCTCCCTCCGTCGGAAAGGGTGATGAAAGACAAGCCGCGAGACAGGAAGGCATTCATCCTCAGCAAAGTCATGGTCAGGGAAATACTCGGCGTGGGCGGCTTCTTCTTCATAATGCTGCTCGGTCTGCTATATGTCTTCCAGCACGCCGACGTGCGCCAGCTTGCAGACCTGCTATCCCTGCGGCTCGGAGAAAAAGGGCATGTGTCGCCATATGAACTCACGCTGCTATTCACCATATTCGTGATGACGCACTTCTTCTACCTCTTCAACGCCCGCGCCTTCGAGACAGGCCGCAGCGCGCTCCATTTCAGGGGGTGCGAAGGCCTGCTCACCATCGCGGCCATAATCATAGCCGGACAGGTGGCGATGGTGGAGACGCCCGGCCTCCAGCGGTTCTTCAACGTCTGCGGGCTTAGCCTGCGCGACTGGATAGTCATCATACTCGGCTCGTCGCTCGTCCTTTGGACGCGCGAACTCTGGCATCTGGCCGCAAGCCGGCAGCGT
>CAZLLM010000306.1:0-2678 GCA_964560405.1 uncultured Prevotella sp. | reverse complement strand
AGCTTTTCCATTGGCATCAACAGCAACAGAAGTTGCCATAGATCTGTTTATTCTAGCTTCATACAATTGTATAGTAGAGTATCTTTGTGAAGAAATTTGAGATTCTCCAATTTTATACAGTTCTCCCTTTTTCATAAATATGTATGATGTTGGCTGTTGTTGCCCTCTTGTATACACAGGATACCAACCATCAGCAATGGTATAAAGTCCATAAACATCCCATCCAAACACATCGAGCCACGTATTTACATCCTGCACATACCCATAGAGCGTAGGGTTTTTGCCCTCCAGTCCGATAGGGTCTTGCGAGATGTAGTTTCCTTGGTATGGATCATAGTATCTGAATCTATTGTAGTACAGTTCGGTTTCGTTATCTTCATACTGCCCCTGATACCTGAACGGAACAAAACATTTTTCACCGGCCTGTTCCTTCGCGTTACCATACACATCCAGCAACATCTCCCATACAAGTTTTCCCTCGCTGTCGTATGCCTGCGTAGGAGTTCCCAGATAGTCATGCACTATCGCGTACCGCTCCTGTTCCGTCACCTTGGCGACAGGCGAGAACGGCTTCTGGCATAGCACGGAAGCAGGGGCGTTCGGCGGGGCTTCCTGCGGGGAAGCGGGGGCGGGACGCGAGGCCGGCGGAGGTGCGGGGGCGGCGTCAGGCCTTGACGTACTCGCTCCAGTCGACGAGGCGCATGTCGCCCTTGCGCAGGTAGGTGTCGTGCAGGGCGAAGGCGGCGGAGAGGCAGTGGTGGGTGTGCCCCCCGTAGGCGGAGGCTATCCTCATGTACTCCCTGAGTATGGGGCGGTAGTCGGGGTGTGCGACCTTGATGAGCTCTTCCGCCTTGTCCAGCTCGCACTTGCGGCGCAGGTCGGCGACGCCGTACTCGGTGACGACGGCGCAGACGAAGTGGCCCGTGTGGTCCACATGGGAGCAGAAGGGGACGATGGAGCTAACCCTGCCCTCTTTCGCGGTGGAGCAGCACGTGAAGACGCTCAGGTAGGCGGCGTTGGTGAAGTCGGCCGAGCCGCCTATGCCGTTCATCATCCTCGTGCCGCACACTTTCGTGGAGTTCACTTCGCCGTAGATGTCCGCTTCGATGGCCGTGTTGATGGAGCATACCCCGAGTCGCGAGATCACCTCGTGGGAGTTGGATATCTCCGATGGGCGCATCACGAGGCGTCCCCTGAACCTCTCTATCTCGGAGTACATCCTTTCAAGCTCCCCGCCGGTAACCGTGAGCGAGCAGGTGGACGCCAGGCCCACCCTCCCTTGCAGCATCAGGTCGAGGCAGGCGTTCTGCAGCACTTCGGTGTAGATGTTGAAGTCGGGTATCTCCCTGCTCTCGCCGAGCGCCTTGAGCACGGCGTTGGCCCCCGAGCCCACGCCGCTCTGCAGGTTGAGGAACGTCTTGGGTATGTACCCCTTCCTGAGGTTCCACAGCAGGAAGTCGGCCACATTGCGCCCTATCATGTCGGTCTCGGGCGAACAGTCCTTGAAAGGCCTCGCCTCGTCCGGGAGGTCGGTCTCCACGACGCCCGCTATCCTCTCCTTGTCCAGCTCGACGTAGGGCTTGCCTATCAGGTCGTTCACTTTCGTTATGCCGATGGGCTTGCGCAGCGGCACGTCCGGTATCTCGCAGATGTCGTGCATGCCCGCGAGCTTCTCGGAATGGTAGCGGTTCAGCTCGATGAACACGCCGCGCTTCGCCACCCTGGCTATCGTGGGGATTATCCCCACCCCCACCGTCGGGTAGAAGCGCGCCTTGCCGCCCTTCTCCTCTATGGCGCAGGCCTCTATGACGGCCCAGTCTATCTCCCCGTAACTCCCCTGCCGGATCTTGTCGGCCATGCAGGAGAGGTTGAGGTCGGAGTACCTCAGCTCGTTGCGGTTGGCGCGCCTCCTGAAATCGCTGTTGGTGGTGTACGGCGCGCGGAAGTCGAGAGCCCCCTCCTCGGCGAGCGCCCCGTCCGCGCTCTGCCCGGTGGAGGCCCCCGTGTAAAGGTTTATGCGGAAAGGCCGCCCCGCCTCGTGCTCCCTGCGCGCTTTCGCGGCTATTTCGGGCGCGACGGCCTTGGGCGTCCCCGACGGCGTGAAGCCGCCCAGCCCTACGGTCTGCCCGTTCTCCACGCGGGAGGCGGCCTCGGCCGCCGTGATTCTTCGTATTGGCATCAGAAGCTGCAAGTTTTCGTTTTACGGGCTGCAAAATTACTCAAAAAAGCGCGCACCCGCCGCGCGGGGCGCGCCCGCCTTTCCTCTTTTTAATAGCGTCCGATTACATATCTTTGCAAAACCGATGATGCGAGGGCGCAACGAGAAGCCCGCGAGCCGGATGAGAGATGCGCCTGGAAGAGGGGGCGGCAAGCGGGCGCTGATGAAAAACAACAGACAGAATGGCAAGTTTCTCACTGACGTTGGATAAATTCCGGAAAGAGGCTCTTTCGGAGAAAGACAAAGGTTTCCGTTTTGAACGGCTGATGCAGGCCTATCTCAAGACAACTTCCATTTATGAAAGCTTGTTCGAAACAATCTGGCTTTGGCCAGAATTCCCGTACAGAAGGCAGTTCGGGGGCAAAGACGTGGGGATTGACCTTGTAGCCAAAACTTTTTCCGGCTGCTACTGGGCCGTTCAATGCAAGTGCTTCGCGGAAGACAGCTATATTGGCAAGGC
>CAZLLM010000305.1:0-2694 GCA_964560405.1 uncultured Prevotella sp. | reverse complement strand
CGGGCGTTACAGCCTGTCGATGTACGCTATGACATCGCCGCGGCTCACTGTGCCGCCCTGCCGGACGCATATCTCCACGAGCCTGCCGCCGAGGTTGGCCGGCACTTCGCTTATCTGGCCGCGTGCGTTCTCTATGTAGCAGAACACGTCGCCGTCGGCGTAGCTTCTGCCGATGTACGGCTCTACCGCCGCGGCCGCCTCGCCGTCGCCTTGTATCTCCCAGAGTACGCGCCCGCTTTCACGCGCCGTCACGGGGTCGGCTTTCGCGTGTTTCAGCTCTGAGATTTGCGCGGAGGTGAGGCTTTCGCCCGCCTTTGCGTCTTTCGCCTTTTGCAGGTCTTCGAGGAAGCGTCTTCTTGCCGCTCCGCTCTTGTAGTCGCGGTATTGCGTCTCGTGCATCGCGAACTCGAACAGCTCCTCCTCGTCCTGCCCTTCGTCCCAGCCGTTTTCCGCCATTTCCTTGCGGAAGCGGTCGAGGTCGTCGGGATAGTAGCTCTGCGGGTCTGCGCCGGTGAACGCGAGGCCTTTCTCTTTGGCCAGCTCCGCGATTTCGGGCGCCACTTCTCCGGGCAGCCTGCCGGCTTTCCCGAGTATCATCCCCCAAATGCTGTCGTCCATCATCGAATAGCGCGGCTTGCCCATGCTTTCCGTGAGCAGGTTCATGAGGGCGATGTTCTTCACATACTGGCTGAAGGGCGTCACAAGCGGAGGGTAGCCCACGCGCGGCCAGACGTACGCCACTTCGTTGAAGAGGCGTACAAGCAGTCCGTCTTCGCTATACGGCGTTTCGCCCTTCCGGGCGCGGTTGCTGTTGATAGCGCTCGTCACGCCTTTCAGGTCAGCCATCATCGAACCCATCATTCCGCCGGGAAGCCCGCAGCCGAGCAGCAGGGAGCTCATCAGCTTGTTGCCGGGGTTCATGAAATAGCCGAGGAAGTCGTCTATGAACTCCTGTGTAAGCGAGCGCGCCTCCATATAAGCGTCCATGTTCACTTCTGGAACGTCGAAGCCGGCGTTTTTCAGCATGCTCTGCACGGAGATTACGTCGGGGTGGATTTTCCCCCACGATAGTGGCTCCACGGCCGTGTCTATTATGTCGGCCCCCGCCCTGCAGACTTCCAGTATCGAGGCCATCGACAGTCCAGGGCCGGAATGCCCGTGATACTGGATGATTATGCCGGGGTGCTTCGCCTTGATCATCGCGACAAGGCGGCCGAGCAGCGCGGGCTGCCCTATCCCGGCCATGTCTTTCAGGCATATCTCCGGCGCGCCTTCGGCAATGAGCCTGTCGGCGATAGAGCTGTAATATTCCGCAGTGTGTATGGGCGAAGTGGTGATGCATAGCGTGGCCTGCGGGGTCATTCCCGCGTCGAGGGCGTAGCGTATGCTCGGGATTATGTTGCGCGTGTCGTTCAGCCCGCAGAAGATGCGGGTAATGTCAACGCCCTGCGCGTGCTTCACGCGGTACATGAGCCGGCGCACGTCGGACGGGACGGGGAACATGCGCAGCGCGTTGAGGCCGCGGTCGAGCATGTGCGTCTTTATGCCCGCCTCGTTGAACGGCTTCGTGAAAGCGCGCACGGCCTGGTTGGGGTTCTCGCCGTAGAGGAGGTTCACCTGTTCGAAGGCGCCGCCGTTAGTCTCGACGCGGGCGAAGCATCCCATGCGGATTATGGCCGGAGCCACGCGCACAAGCTGGTCTTTGCGCGGCTGGTACTTGCCTGACGACTGGAACATATCCCGGTAGACAAGGCTGAACTGGATCCTTTTCTTCATCTCTTCGAATGTTTCGTGTTTGCGATGCTGCGCCCTCGCTCCCGCGGCTCGCTGATTTTGCACATAATCGCCTCCGAAGTGCAGCGCAGGCGGCAAATTTACGCCTTTCCCGCGACATGAGAGCAAAAACGACTAACTTTGCCGCCGCATGACAGGCCGCGCAAGACGCGGATGCCGGACGCACAGCCCCTGCGCCCCGCTGCGGTTGAAAACGCGGATCTCTTATGACAGGCATTATCGCAAACGTATGCGCCATCGTGATAGGCAGCGTGGCGGGCAGTCTTGCGCGGCGCGGGATTAAGGAGGATTACCGCCGCACGCTGTACGACGCGCTTGGCTTGGCGAGCCTCGTGCTGGGCATGGGGGCTTCGCTCAAATACCTGCCGCAGAGCAGGTATCCTGTGCTGTTCATAGCGTCGCTCGCCATAGGCGGTGTCGCGGGGACGGCTCTCGACCTCGACGGCAGGTTCAGGAAAACAGTGGCGAAGTTCGGCGGCTCCGGCCTCGCGGAGGGGCTGGCCACCGGCTGCCTGCTTTACTGCGTCGGCACGCTTTCGATGGTAGGCCCGGTAATGAGCGCGCTGTTCGGCGACAACACTTTTCTTTTCACCAACGCCATGCTCGATCTGGTAACGTCGGCCGTGCTGGCCTCCACATACGGCATCGGCATGGCACTTGCCGCGCCGGTGCTTTTCTGCTGGCAGGGGGCGTTCTACCTTGCGGCGAAAATGTCGGGCGAAGCCGTTTCGGGCGAGCTTGTGGCGGAGGTGTCAATCGTCGGCGGGGCGCTGATCGTCTGCTCCGGACTGGGGCTGCTCAACATCAGGGACTGCCGCCCGCTCAACCTTATCCCGTCGCTGCTGGTGCCCGTCCTGTTCTTCGCGGTGAAGAGCCTACTCTCCTGAACGCCCGGCGTGC
>CAZLLM010000304.1:0-2700 GCA_964560405.1 uncultured Prevotella sp. | reverse complement strand
ATAATTTTATATGATTGTCCGCATAATGTCCGTATTAAGTCGGAGCCGCACCTTTAAGGCTTGCAATTGAAAAACAACGCCCGTCTTCATGCCACAATCGGACGGCACGTGAAAACAACGGCATATCCCAGATTTGCGAAGAGACTCCCGGACGGGGACGGTGCGGCAGGCGTTCCGGCAATGGCAAGGACGGAGGGGGTGTGCGGCGCGTCAAATACTCCCGCAAACTGCCCGAAAAACCGCTCCCTGAACCGCCGCAGAAGCAGCCCGCGAACTGCCATCGGCCTCTTAGCTTTGCGACTCCCGGCTTGGCGGCGGCTCGCATTCGCGGTATAGAATTACCCAAACCTTAATGGTACAGTTTCGTTTTTCCTTATCTTTGCAGAGTGAGTTATCTTGCCGGATTTATGAAAGGTTACAAATTAGGCTTCATCTCTGACGAGGATATTTTCAGCCATGTTAAGGAAACAGCGATGAAATACCGCCGGAACATAAGCCTGAAAGACTTCAACGGGAATATCATTGACCCTATAAAGCTCATTTTCGACACGAAAATCTACGGGCATTCGCCGGAAGAGACAATAAAATCGGAATGCGTAAGGCAGGCTGACAAATCGAACAACAATTGCATAGGCTATTTTCATCAGAACCTCTTCAAGTTTGCCGGGAACGGCTGGGTTGTGCCGGAAAACGGCAGACATGGAGGGTTTGATGTTTACAACGATGACTTGCACATCTATGTTGAAATGAAAAACAAGCACAATACTATGAATTCCGCAAGTTCGTCGAATACCTACAAAAAAATGCAGAACAAAATCCTGCGGGATGACAAGGCGACCTGCCTGCTTGTTGAAGTGATAGCCAAACGTTCGCAGGATATAATTTGGGAAACGACAATTGACAGCGACGGACGCAAGGAGACTTACTCGCACGAAAGGATACGGCGTGTGTCTATTGACAAGTTTTACGAGAAAGTATTCAACGACAAGTATGCTTTCTGCAAGTTGTGCAAAGCCCTGCCTAGCATTTTGGATGATGTGATGGCCGAGAACCCTGCTTCCATGCTTGCCGCGACAGTTTATGGCGAGCTGGGGGAAGATGACTTTTACAAGAACCTCTACCTCCTTGCGTTCAGCACTTATGAAGGATTTGAAGAAGCCTGACTTATGACGACTGACACTCTGACCGTTTCCGACTTCGCCGATATTGTCGGCGTGTCGAAAGCCACTCTCCTGAAATGGGAACAGGCGGGGCGGTTTGTGCCCCGCGTAGACGGCGCGGGAGGCAAGTACTTCCTCATAAAGGAGCTGATGGGTGTGCCGCAGATAAAGGAAATGGCCTGCTCCTCGTGGGACGAGGAAATGGAGACGCGGCCTTTGCGCCCTTATAAAAGCATCGAGCTGTTCGCCGGCGCCGGCGGCCTTGCGATAGGAATGGAGATGGCGGGGTTTTCGCACGTCATGCTTAACGACAGCGACCGCGATTCCTGCGCTACGCTGAGGCTGAACCGCCCGGTGTGGGACGTGCGGGAAAACGACATCCGCAATATCGACTTCACAAGGTACAAAGACAGAATCGACCTGATGACAGGCGGATTCCCCTGCCAGGCGTTCAGCTACGCGGGCAGCAAAGGCGGCTTCGGGGACGCTCGCGGCACGCTCTTCTTCGAGTTCGCGCGTGCCGTAAGGGAAGTGAGGCCTAAGGTGTTCCTTTGCGAGAACGTCAGGGGGCTGGCCTCGCATGACAAAGGCAACACTCTGCGGGTTATAAGGGACGTGATAGCCCGGCTGGGCTACACTCTCACAGAGCCGCGGATTATGAAAGCCGTGAAGTACAAGGTGCCGCAGAAAAGGGAGCGTCTTATAATGGTCGCGACACGGAACGATCTGACGGCGAAGGCCGCTTTCCGTTGGCCTTCCCCGTACCGTCGCATAATGACCCTGCGCGACGCCTTTTTCAAGGGGGAGCTTTACGGCACGGACGTGCCGGCGTCGGAGGGGCAGCGTTATTCGGAGAGAAAGCGGCAGGTGCTGGAATTAGTGCCTGCGGGAGGCTGCTGGCGCGACCTGCCCGAAAGCCTGCAGCGCGAATATATGGGCGGAAGCTATCTGCTCGCGGGAGGGAAAACGGGCATGGCGCGCCGCCTTTCGCTTGACCAGCCGAGCTTGACGCTTACCTGCGCGCCCGCGCAAAAGCAGACGGAACGCTGCCACCCTGCCGAAACGCGGCCGCTTACCGTAAGGGAATATGCGAGAATACAGACTTTCCCCGACAGCTGGGCTTTCGCCGGAAACCTCGCGTCGCAATACCGGCAGATAGGCAACGCCGTGCCGGTGAACCTTGCCTACGCGATAGGCCGCTCGCTTGTCCGGCTGCTCAACGGCATGGAAAGCCTCTGAAAAACGGCCGTCCGTCAGACGGCATCCCGCACGCTAACGCGATTTCCGAACGGAACCGCACCATTAAGGCTCGCATAGGCGTTCCGCGCTAACGCGATTTCCAAACGGGACTGCACCTTTTAAGGCTTGCATGATTGGGAAGCAACGCCCATCCTTATATCGCAATCGGACGGCACGCGAAGACAATGGCATATCCCGGATTTGCGAAGAGGCTTCCGGGCGGGACGGCGCGGCAGGCTTCATCGCGGCGGTGAAATGCAGGGAGGCCTTCAAGGCCGCCGCGGAGACCGGCGGGGCGCAC
>CAZLLM010000303.1:0-2738 GCA_964560405.1 uncultured Prevotella sp. | reverse complement strand
ATCTTGCGCCTGCGTTCCGTTCATATCCGACTTGGCTTTGCAGAGGCGTTCCGAGCGTCGTCCGAGCGTTGCGGAACGCAGTTCATCCTCTTATTTCCATGAGGCAAAGATACGTATATATAAACGTAACTTGCAACAGGAGCGGGGAAGAGGGCGGGGCGTAATTGAGGTTATGCTGTCAGTTCTGTCTTCTCCCGAAGAAGGCGCGGCGGCGCCTCCGGCTTACGGGCTGCGCCGTCGGGCGTCCTTTTTTCAGAATTCCACCTGCAAGTGGAAGTTTATCAGCCTTCCCGTCAGATAGTTCGGCACGGCGTACTGCTGGTTTGTTACGTCCGACACCCAGTAGTACGAGTTCACGTTGTTTATTCCGAAAACGTTGAAAGCGTCGATGCCGAGCCAGACGTTGCGCAGGGCTCCCGCCGCGCCCCTCGTGCGCCGGCCGTCCTCGTTGTTCAGCAGCCGGTAGCTCATCCCTATGTCCGCCCGCCTGTACGCCGGGGCGCGGAAACTCTGCTTCTCGCGCCCCGAATGCGGCGGCCCGAAAGGCAGCCCGTCCGCGAGCGCGCCCCGCAGGGTCAGTTTCCAGCGGTCTGTGCCCGGGAAGAAGTCCGTGAAATACAGCGAGAAGTTGTAACGCTGGTCGGTTGGGCGGGGGATCCATCTGCCCCCTATTTTTTCTTTCGTGCGCATGAGCGAGAAAGTCACCCACGAGTCCGCTCCCGGCACGAACTCCCCGTAGAGCTTTGTGTCGATGCCTGCGGCGTACCCGTCGCTGGCGTTCCTTCCGTAGTAGACGGTGCGGACGTTGTTGATGTTGTATGGTATGAGGTTGCTCATGGCTTTGTAGTAAATTTCCGCGGTGAAGCGGAAGGGCCTGCCGGCGCACTTGAAGTCGTAGTCCCCTCCGAGTACGAACTGCACGCTCCTTTGCGACTTTATGTCGCGGTTGAGCCGGACGGAGGTGTTGAAGCCGGCGGTCACGGTGTCGCGCAGCTCTTTGTAGAAAGGAGTCTGGTAATAGAGGCCGGCGGCGAGCCGGAACACCCACCTGTCGTTGAACGCGGGTATGAGCCCGATTGAGGCGCGCGGGCTTACGATAGTCTCCTTGTTCCAGTTCCAATGGCTCAGCCGCACTCCGGCGTTGAGCGTGAAGCGCCCCAGCGGGCTGCCGAAGCGGTAGGTGTCTTGCGCGTAAGCTTCGAAGCGCGTGGCGTCAATCTCCTCGTCGGCGTGCATGTTGTAGTAGAGCTGCAGCCCCTGCGCGTTGTGCGGTATGGAGTATCCGGACGAATCGCGCATCTCCCACTCGGTGGCCTTTTCCTCGACGTGTTCGGTGCGCAGGGAGGCGGCGGCTTCAAGGCTGTGCGCCCCGAAGCGGGTCTTGAGCCGCAGCGAGGCGCTGGCCACGCGCGCGTCGAGGTAGTTCCTCGCGTGCTCGCGGTACACGCCGACGCCCAGCTCTTCCTGCGAGCCCGATTCGTTCAGCCAGTACTCGCCCGTGATGTCATAGGTCTCCTTCTCGTGCGTCGTGAATGCCGAGCCGAGCAGCGACAGCTCCGTGTTCCGCCCGAATCTCCTTGTCGCCGTGAGAGCCCCGAAGTATGTGCGGAACAAGTCCTTTTCCCTCCCGTCGAAGTACACCATGAAAGTCTTGGCGTCGTATATCGTCCCGAATTTCGTCTCCCTGCTTTCGGGCTTGAAGTTGTAGTGGTTGTCGGATATGTTCCCCGTGAAGCCGAATTCCCACTGCCGGTTCGGCTCCCACGCCAGGCACGTCTGGAAGTCCAGGAAGTCGGGGCGGTACTCCCCCGTGGTTTCCAGCGAGCCCAGCAGGTAGCGCGTCGTCTTGTAACGCACGCCGCCCATGGCGCTGAGCTTGCCGTTGCCGTAGCCCGCGTAGGCGCCGCCGCCCAGGAGCGAGCCGCTGGCGGAGGCCTCGAACCGCTCCGGCTTCTTGTAGACGATGTCGAGGACGGAAGACATCTTGTCGCCGTATTTCGCCTCGAAGCCGCCCGTGGAGAAGTATATTTTCTCAACCATGTCGCTGTTGATTACGCTCAGCCCCTCCTGCTGCCCGGAGCGCACGAGCATCGGGCGGAACACTTCCTGCCCGTTCAGGTAGACGATGTTCTCGTCGAAGCTCCCGCCCCTTACGTTGTACTGCGAGCTCATCTCGTCGTGCCGGCTCACGCCCGCCATCGTGGATATGAGGTCTTCGACGGCGTTGCCGGTGGTCGAAGGCAGCTGTTTCGCGCTTTCCGCCTTGACGTCCTGCATTGTGTTCGTCTGCACGCGCCTCCCCCTTACCACTGCGCCGGAGAGGACGCTGTCGCTCGGGTGCAGGGTAACTTTCAGCGTCAGCGAATCGTGCGGCGAAATGAGGGTGCGCCGCAGCGTGCGGTAGCCTATCATGCTGTACGTCAACACTACGCTGTCGCCGCTCTGGAATGTGAACGAATACCTGCCCTTAAGGTCGGTGAGCGCCCCCGCCGCCTGGCCTTCCGCCTTGACGGCGGCCATGGCGATGGGGCTGCCGTCCGCGTCGCTCACCGTGCCCTTTATCCTGACCGTGCCCTGCGCGCCCAGACGGGCGAGGGGCAGGGACGCGGCGAGGAGGAGCGCCGCCCGCGCCGCGGGGCGGGCCAGCCGGAATATGCCTCTGCGGGATGCCATACTTTATTTAACGCGCAAACGGGCGATAAGTTGTAAGGCGGCGGCGTTTTTTTAACGGCCGCCCG
>CAZLLM010000302.1:0-2740 GCA_964560405.1 uncultured Prevotella sp. | reverse complement strand
GGGGCATTCCTCATTCCTCTTCATCTTCCCAAATGTCCTCATCGCGGGGGATGGTGAACTTCATCAGGTCGTACATAGAGCCGTTGTAGACATCGAAATCCACGTTCCCTTTGATGCCGTCGAGCTTCCCGGCATCAGTGTACTGCCACATCTTCCATTTCCCCTGATAACGCAGCGTATCCACATAATAACGCGCTATCCAATACGGGTAGTCATCGAAGAGCGGATCGGAAAGGTATGCGAGCTTAAACTTGTAATATGTGTAGATGACAGGCTTCACCTTGTACCGGGCTTCCACTATACGCAGCCACTCCAAAGCGCCTTCCGCCGCCTGCTGCGGGGACAGCGAGCCGAGAACTTCAAAATCCAGCACCGGCGGCAAGTCGCCTCCCTCAAGGCTTACTTGACTGAGAAAATACTCCGCCTGCTCGCGGGCCGGCACGCTTGGCGCAAAATAATGGTACGCGCCACGTATGAAGCCGAACTCTTTCGCGTTGCGGAAATTGTCCGCGAAATACTCGTCCAGCACAGAACTGCCCTCGGTGGATTTTATTATGACGAACCTGACAGGGTTTCCGCCTATGGTAGCGCCACGCAGCTTTTTCCAATCGATGCTGTCCTGATAGTGTGAAACGTCAATGCCGTGAATGGAATAGCCGCCGGGATATTTGGCGTCGCCGTAAAGAGCTTGCCAACGGGATTTGGCCGGATTTACAAACAAGAAATAGAAGAGAAGCGCATACACAGCCGCCGCGGAAACGCCGCCGCACCAAAACACCCACGCTGGCCACTTGTGCAGCCTGCTCAAGAGTCCCGTGTGCGTTTTGGCTTTACGGCGCAGGCTATGTTTGCTTTTTTTCGTCATCGGGCTTGCAGCAA
Organism: uncultured Prevotella sp.; assembly: GCA_964560405.1. Lineage (GTDB taxonomy): Bacteria > Bacteroidota > Bacteroidia > Bacteroidales > Bacteroidaceae > UBA6398. The sequence continues at coordinate 1,861 of CAZLLM010000302.1, read as the reverse complement.
AGAATCATAGGTTCCGGCATCGCTGGGATTCCGCCGATATAGAGCCTGATTCTCCTGTTATTGATTGTTGCGCAGCCATCACGCAGTCTTCCCCCGCAATCTGTTTTACGCGCATTACAGCCCGTGAGCAGTGTGTGTTCACGAAGCTGCAATGCGCGCAGTCTGCGCCGCGTTACTTCCCGCGCTCCAGCTGAAGGGTCTTTGTCGGCTTGTCGCAAACTTCGGGAGGCCCGAAATACTGAATAGGCCCGGGGTAGACAAAACAAGTGTCGAGGCGCCACTCTTCGCGGCGGGCGGCAAACTCCTTGAAAGGAGCGGCATCCAGGTCAACCAAGGCTTTCTTGATTACCGGCTTCATCTGGCCGCTGCGCTGCTCCATATTAAGCATCATCGTAATAGGGACGCCGCCTGCCACCCATTCTTCCGCCGGAGCTGTAGTGTTGTTCACTATGGCCATGTAACCGGTTTCGCCGTTCGCTATAAGCTCGGAAGCGCTTACGCCAAGAGCGTAACAATAATCCGCGTCATAGTTGGACGGGGCGGCGCAGCGTCCCTCATAGCCGAAGAAATGGTGCTGGGGGGAGAATTTCCCTGCGTATCTGCCCTCTTTTTTCCATAAGGAGAGTTTCTTCCCTACCATTTCCGAAAGAAGTTTTTCCGTTTCAATAAGAGAGACCTGAACGTTGCCGTGCGGGTCGCGCTCCATTGTCAGCTGTCTTGCCACGCTTTCGGGAAGAGAGGCGTACACAGCGGCGTTCTCGCCTGTAAGCTTTGTCTTTATCCATTCGTGATAGTCCGCTGGAGCGACGTTCCGCCTTTCCTCGCTCGCCAGAAGCTCGTTAAGCTCTGCGATGAGCCGCTTTATAGTCGGGATGAACTCAATCAGCCCTTCGGGGATGAGCACCGTCCCGAAGTTGTCGCCTCGCGCCGCGCGTGCGGCGATTGTTTCAGCTATGTACGTAACGATGTCGTCCAACGTCTGGTTCTCCTTCTCCACTTCCTCCGAAATAATGGCCACGTTCGGATGGCACTGCAAGGCGCATTCCAATGCTATATGGGAGGCAGAGCGCCCCATCAGCTTTATGAAATGCCAGTATTTGCAGGCGGAGGCCGCGTCGCGTTGGATATTGCCCACGAGCTCCGAATACGTTTTCGTGGCGGTGTCGAATCCGAAGCTCGTTTCTATCTGTCCGTTCTTCAAGTCGCCGTCAATTGTCTTCGGACAGCCGATGACCTGTATCCCGTACCCTTTCGCGGCGTAATATTCCGCCAGTACGCAGGCGTTAGTATTAGAATCATCGCCGCCTATAATCACCAAGGCCCTTATTCCGAGTTCGCGCAGTATCTCGCGCCCCTTTTCGAACTGCTCCTCTTTTTCAAGTTTTGTCCGCCCGGAACGTATCATGTCGAAGCCGCCGGTGTTGCGGTATTCGTCAGCCATGCTGGCCGTAATCTCTTTGTACTTATGGTCTACGAATCCCCCCGGGCCGCCTATGAAACCGTAGAGGCGGTTCCCCGGGTTAAGACGTTTTATCCCGTCGAACAAGCCGCTGATCACGTTATGCCCGCCCGGAGCCTGCCCTCCCGAAAGGATGACGCCCACGTTCAGGAGAGGATGCGACGCAGCCCCCCCCTCTTCAAATTCGACAAGGGGCAGGCCGTATGTGTTCGGGAACAGTTTCCTGATTTCCTCCTGATCGCCCGCGCTTTGTGTCGGCGCGCCCCTTTTCACCTTCACGTTTCCGTACAAGGCCTTCGGCAGCTTGGGGCGGTAAGCCCCGCGTGCTATCTGTAATGCACTTTTTTCCATAAATAATTCAAGTTTGTTTATGCAAAGGTAATGAATTATCGGACAAAAGAC
>CAZLLM010000301.1:0-2749 GCA_964560405.1 uncultured Prevotella sp. | reverse complement strand
TTATATGAGAGTTGACTCGAGATTATAAGAGAGTTGGACAAGCCCCCGCAGTGCCCCTTTCCGGGGCGGTGCGAAAGCCTCCCACGCTCTCGCAAGCCGCCCTAAAACGCGCCCCGAACCGCCCGCGGAAACAGCCCTTGAACCGCCGCCAGCCTCTTGGTCTGCCGTCGGCCCGCATTCGCGGCATGGGATTGCGCAGGCCTTAATGGCGCAGTCCCGTAACGTTATATATAATAATGTGTCAGACATGATCAGAAATACGCCGGACTTTCTGAAAACATAAAGCAAAACGCGCCGGACACATTCCCCGGCATGCGGGGAAGCCTTGCGGCGCAGTCCGGCGCAACGCCTGCCATAAATGCCGGCGCAGCAAAATCCGGCAGGGGAAACGGCGGTTTGGCACGATTTTGGCATAAACAGCAACGGACGCGCAAATGTCCGGTATGAAAATCTGGGAAAAGGATTAAAAATCAAAACTACAAATCTTAAAAACAAAAGAGTCATGAACATCAAACCATTGGCAGACAGAGTTCTGATTGCTCCTGCAAAGGCAGAAGAAAAGACAGTCGGCGGCATAATCATCCCCGACACCGCAAAAGAAAAACCGCTTCAGGGAGAAGTGCTGGCGGCGGGCAACGGCACAAAGGACGAGGAAATGGTGCTGAAAAAAGGCGACACCGTTCTTTACGGCAAGTATTCCGGCACGGAGATTGAGCTTGAAGGCGAAAAGTATCTCATCATGCGCCAAAGCGACGTGCTCGCCGTTCTCGGATGACAAATTCAAAACAAACAGCAAACAACCTAAAAACAAAGAAACATCATGGCAAAAGAATTGAAATACAATGTAGAAGCCCGCGAAGCCCTCAAGATTGGAGCTGACGCGCTGGCAGACGCAGTGAGGGTAACGCTCGGTCCGAAAGGCCGCAACGTCGTTCTTGACAAGAAGTTCGGCACGCCGCGCATCACCAAGGACGGTGTCACCGTAGCGAAAGAGATAGAGCTTGACAACCCGTTCCAGAACGCCGGCGCGCAGCTTGTGAAGAGCGTGGCGAGCAAGACGGGGGACGACGCGGGCGACGGCACGACCACCGCTACGCTCCTCACGCAGGCCATACTCAACGAAGGGATGAAGAACATCGCCGCCGGCGCCAACCCGCTCGACATCAAGCGCGGCATCGACAAGGCTGTGTCGGCGGTCGTAGCCGACCTGAAGGCGCAGGCCGAGAAAGTAGACCAGAGCTACGAGAAGATAGAGCAGGTGGCCACCGTTTCGGCCAACAACGACACCGAAATAGGGAAGCTCATCGCCGACGGGATGCGCGCCGTGTCAGTGAACGGCGTCATCACCATCGAAGACGCCAAAGGGCGCGACACCGTCCTCAAGACAGTGGAAGGGATGCAGTTCGACCGCGGATACCTCTCGCCTTACTTCGTTACCGACGCTGAGAAGATGCAGTGCGTAATGGAGAAGCCCCAAATCCTTATCTACGACAAGAAGATTTCGAACCTGAAAGATTTCCTGCCTATCCTTGAACCGGCCGTGCAGAGCGGGCGCCCGCTCCTCGTAATCGCGGAAGATGTCGATTCGGAGGCTCTCACCACGCTCGTTGTCAACCGCCTGCGCTCGCAGCTCAAGATATGCGCCGTGAAAGCTCCCGGCTTCGGCGACCGCCGCAAGGCTATGCTCGAAGACATCGCGATACTTACGGGCGGAGTAGTTATAAGCGAAGACAAAGGCCTGAAGCTCGAACAAGCTACAACGGAAATGCTCGGAAGCTCCGAGAAAGTCACCATAACCAAAGACATTACGACAATCGTCAACGGCGGCGGCAGCAAGGAGAACATCAACGAGCGCATCGCGCAAATCAAGAACGAGCTTGCAAACACCACTTCCTCTTACGACAAGGAGAAGCTGCAGGAGCGCCTCGCCAAGCTTTCGGGCGGCGTGTGCGTGCTCGAAGTGGGCGCTGCCTCCGAGACCGAGCAGAAAGAGAAGAAAGACCGCTGCGACGACGCTCTCTGCGCCACCCGCGCCGCAATCGAGGAAGGCATCGTTACGGGCGGCGGCGTAGCCTACATACGCGCGCAGAAAGCGCTTGAGAACCTTACCGGCGACAACGCCGACGAGAACACCGGCATAGCCATCGTGCGCCGCGCGATTGAAGAGCCGCTCCGCCAGATATGCATCAACGCCGGGCTTGAAGGCGCGGTTATCGTGAACAAGGTGCGCGAAGGCGAAGGCAACTACGGCTACAACGCCAAGACCGAAGAGTTCGGCGACCTGCGCAAGCAAGGTGTCGTCGACCCGGCGAAAGTGACGCGCGTGGCGCTTGAAAACGCGGCTTCAGTGGCAGGCATGTTCCTCACCACCGAATGCGTAGTATGCGACAAGAAAGAGGAGAAGCCCGACATGCCTATGGGCAACCCGGGCATGGGCGGCATGATGTGATAAGGCGCGCATCTGCCAAACGGGCGCGAAAGGAGCGGCAGTCACTGCCGCTCCTTTTTCTGTGTTCGCCCGGCATGGGTATAATCTAATGGGTGCAAGTCCCTAACGCGGCCTAATAGCGGCAAGCGTACAGCCAAAGACAAGCTGCCAATGGCGACATTGGGTGTGAAGGAAGTCGGCGGCAAAGCACCGGCCTGACGTACAGAAACTTGATGCCAAGGCGTATGCTCGTGGGCAAGACTGCGAAAGAAGTCCAAGCCCGATAGCTATTCGGAACGGGTGGCGTAAATCAAGCAGGCA
>CAZLLM010000300.1:0-2755 GCA_964560405.1 uncultured Prevotella sp. | reverse complement strand
CCCCCCTGCTTTGTGCTGGGGTGTCGTATTTTTCCATTTATGTATTTGTTCTTTATAACAGGCGTGTGCCGTTCCCGCCGTGAAAGGCGGGAGGGCGCGCCGATGTTCCGCAGACGCGGGGGCACATCGGCGGGGGCTTTTAACGGCGGCGGAAACCGTTGTTCGCGCCCGAATATTTATCTTTGCACAGTTTTTCCGGCAAAAAGGTCTGAGGATGATTTCAGAAAGGATAGAAGAGCTTCTCAAGGAGGTCAGCGCCCTTGACGCCGCCGACCTTAAGGAAATCGAAACGCTCAGGATAAAATACCTGAGCAAGAAAGGCGAGGTGAGCCGCCTTATGGCCGAGTTCCGCGATGTCCCGGCCGCCCAGAAGCGCGAGGTGGGAATGAGAATAAACGCCCTGAAGGAGGCGGTGGCCGACAAGATAAACTCGCTGCGCGAGAGGGCAGGGACGAAAGACGACGCGGGCGAGGGCGCCGACCTCACGCGCACGGCGGCTCCCGTAAGGCTTGGCACGCGCCACCCGCTTACAATAGTGAGGAACAGGATAGTGGACATTTTCGGCCGCATGGGGTTTGTTTTGGCCGAAGGCCCTGAGGTGGAGGACGACTGGCATGTTTTCTCGTCGATGAACTTCCCCGCCGACCACCCTGCGCGCGATATGCAGGACACCTTTTTCATAGAACGCCATCCTGACATTCTTCTCCGCACCCACACCAGTTCTGTGCAAAGCCGCGTGATGGAAAAGACGCGGCCGCCGATAAGGGTCGTCTGCCACGGGCGCGTTTTCCGCAACGAGGCGATCTCGGCCCGCACGCAATGCTGCTTCCATCAAATGGAGGGGCTGTATGTGGACAGGGATGTGTCTTTCGCTGACCTGAAGCAGGCGCTCCTTGTATTCGCCCGGGAGATGTTCGGGAGCGGGACGGCCGTCAGGCTGCGCCCCTCCTATTTCCCGTTCACCGAGCCCTCCGCCGAGATGGACATAAGCTGCGACATCTGCGGCGGCGAGGGATGCGCTTTCTGCAAGCGCACAGGCTGGGTGGAGATACTCGGCTGCGGGATGGTGGACCCCGCAGTGCTTGAAGCCAACGGGGTGGACGCTTCGCAATACACAGGGTACGCTTTCGGGATGGGCATAGAGCGGATAGCCAACCTGAAATACAAGGTGGACGACATACGCCTGTTTTCCGAAAACGACATACGTTTCCTCGAAGAGTTCGTTTCCGCCAACTGACAAACGCCGGCCTCTTCCGCAAGGCCCAAGGCGCAAACGCCGCCGCACGGGGGCGCGGACGCTTTCCCCGGCATCCTGATTATGGCTGCAACTTCCGCAAAGAGCAAGGAGAGGCTGTTCACTAAGAGCTACGCCGCCATTATGGCGGCGAACTTCCTCCAGATGGCCGGCTTCTGGTTCACGATGCCTTTGCTCCCCTTTTACCTTGAAGAGCGTTTCGCGTGCAGCGAGGGGCAGATAGGCGTTGTCCTGAGCCTTTTCACGGCGGCGGCTCTTGCCTTCCGCCCGTTTTCCGGCTGCCTGCTCGACACGTTCCGCCGCAAGCCGCTGTATCTTGCGGCTTATTCCGTATTCACCGCGATCTTCGCCGGCTACATAGTGTGCGCGACGCTCACGACGTTCATCGTGCTGAGGCTTGCGCACGGCGTGGCTTTCGGCACGCAGAGCGTGGGCGGCAACACCTTGGTTGTCGACATCATGCCGTCGTCAAGGCGCGGGGAAGGCTTGGGCTACTACGGCCTCACCAACAACATGGCCATGAGCATAGGGCCGATGGCGGGGCTTTTCATGCACGAAAGATTTTCCTATGAGGCTCTTTTCGCCGTCAGCCTCGCCGTTTGCACGGCCGGCTTCCTTTCCGCATGCCTTATAAAGCCGAAGAAGAAAAGCCCAGCCGCCGCATACGACGGCGCGGACGGCTTCCACGGCGCGGCAAACGGCGGGCAGGCGTGTGCCGCCGGGCTGCGGCAAGGAGGCGCGGCCGGGAACCCGCGCAAACCTCACCTCGTGAAGCTCGACCGCTTCATACTGCTGCAAGGCATACCTGCGGGTGTCGCGCTGCTGCTGCTTTCAATCCCCTACGGGACGACGACAAATTTCGTCGCGATGTACGTGAGGCAGATGGGGATAGGCGTGGAGCCAGGCCTGTTCTTCACGTGCATGGCAGGCGGCATGGGCGTGTCGCGCCTGTTCTCCGGCAAAATGGCGGACCGCGGATTCATAACGCGCGCCATAGATTACGGGCTTTGCCTCATAATCGCGGCCTTCACGCTGCTCGCTTCATGCGGGTTCATAGCCGGCGTGAACGCCGCGGCCGCCTGCGCCGTGTTCTTCATCGTGCCCGTGCTGCAGGGCGTCGGGTTCGGGATGCTTTTCCCTGCCTACAACTCGCTGTTCATCTCGCTCGCGCCGCACAACCGCCGGGCTACGGCCACAAGCACCTACCTCACAGCGTGGGACATGGGAATAGGCATCGGTCTTGCGGCAGGCGGGATGATCGCGGAACGCGCGTCCTTCGGCTGCGTCTATGCCGTTGGCGCCGTGCTGTGTGCTATATCCGCCCTGCTATTCACGAAATGGGTCACTCCCCATTTCATGAAACACCGCCTCGAATAAACCCCCTCACATCCTCTACGTGCGCTTGCGTAAGCCGCCCTTCGCGCATTGGCAAAGCCGCCCGGAACAGCTCATACCATCCTGGCACGATGCGGAAGCGCGGCGCGTATGTTTCCCCGCGCC
>CAZLLM010000299.1:0-2765 GCA_964560405.1 uncultured Prevotella sp. | reverse complement strand
GAGGAAAATGAAAAGGACGCTCATTTTACGCGGCATCGCAGCGGCAGCCGCCCTGCCGCTGCTCGCTCAGGCGCGGCTGACGCCATATTCGCTTAGAGTGGAACACAGGGAGGGCGACGTGCTGATAGACGCAAGCCTGGCTAAGAACACTGCTTTGCGGGATGCCGACGGCAAGCCCGTGCCGCGTTTCTCATGGATAAACAAAGCCCCGGCCGGCGCGCAGGCTGAAGCGCAGAAAGCGTACAGGATCTGCGTGGCGTCCTCCGAGGAAGCCCTCGTGTCGGGCAAGGCCTGCGTTTGGGACAGCAAAAAAGTGAAGTCCGGCGAGTCTTGCCTCATTCCTTACGGGGGCGAGCCTCTTAAGGAAGGCGAAAGCTATTTCTGGAGGGTGATGACGTGGGACTCCAAAGGCAAGGCTTCGAAATGGAGCGGAACGCGGAAATTCACGGTCGGCATATCCTCCGAAAGCTGGAAAGCCAAGTGGATAGGCTCGCCGTGGGAAGGCGAAGAAGCGCAGTACTCCCTGAAAGAGCGGAGAATCATGCGCGACAGCCGGCCTGTGCCGATGCTGAGAAAGGCTTTCGAAGTGAAAGACGGCGTGAAATCGGCGAAAGCTTTCGTTACAGGTCTGGGGTATTTCGAGTTCTACATTAACGGGAAGAAGCCCGCGGACGATCTGCTCGTGCCCGACTTCACCAACTACGGCCCCCGTCCGGAACTTCCCTACGGGAGCATCTCGCTTGACGAGAAGTCTTCGGGTTATCATGTGTCGTATTTGCAATACGATGTCACCCCTCTCCTGCAAAGCGGGACGAACGCGGCAGGCGCGCTGGTAGCGGGCGGATATTACGACAACCGCTCGGTGCGCATCGGGCCATTCGGCTCGCCCCGCTTTATCTGCCAGATTGAAATCACATACAACGACGGCAGCAAGCAGACAGTTGTGTCAGACGAGAGCTGGAAAGCGCGCGAATCGCCTATCGTCACGTGCGAACTGTACGAAGGCGAGAACTACGACGCCCGCCGCGAAATCCCCGGCTGGTGCACGCCCGCCTGCGACGACAGCGATTGGGAAAACGCCGCGTTGAGGAAAGCCCCGGGCGGGGAGCTGACGGCTCACGACACGCCGCCGGACAGAGTGACAGAAACGCTCAAGCCGATAAGCCTGAGCAAAAACGCGGACGGGAGCTACACCGCGGATTTCGGCGAAATGATTTCCGGACGGGTTCACTTCAAGGGTGTGAAAGGCGAGGCGGGAAGACAGCTCGTGGTTAAATACGAGAGCGAATATCCCCAGCAAGTCAGCTATACGTTCAAGGACGGGGAGCCGGCCGACTACGCGCCGAGGTTCACGTGGTATGTATTCCGGACCGTCAATGTACGCGGAGCGGAAATCTCCGCCGACATGCTCACTGCCGAGGCCGTTTGTTCGGACATGAAGGTGGACTGCGAGTTCTCCTCCTCCAACCCCTTGTTCAACATGATAAACAAAATCTGGCAGCGCACCGAAAAAGACAATGTCCACAGCGGCGTTGAGAGCGACTGCCCTCATCGGGAGCGGCTGCCATACACCGGCGATGCGCAGGCGGTCTGCGCGACAGTGATGCACAATTTCGATGCGGCGGCTTTCTTCCGCAGCTGGTTCGACACCATGCGCGACGCGCAGGACAGGGAGACAGGCTATGTCCCCAACACCGCCCCCTGGTGCGCCGCCGCAGGCGGCGGCGTGGCGTGGGGGGCAGCCATGGCTATAATGCCTTGGGAACACTACCTTCACTACGGCGACATCCAAGTGCTCAGGGAGAATTACGGCGCGGCCATACGCCAGCTTGAATATATGCTTACATGGGTTACGCCTCAGGGGACAATGCTCCAGAAGCGTACCAATGTGATTGACGGCAGCGAGCAGTACTGGCTGAATCTCGGCGACTGGGTGCCGGCGTTCAAATTCCCGGATGACGGGAAAGTGCATACCTACACTTTGTGGCTGTGCGCCGACCGGCTTAGCCGCATGGCCAGGGTATTGGGGCGCGGCGATGACGAGCGGCGGTACAAGGAGCTGGCCCGGCGCACCGCCGAAGCATTCGACAAAGCGTTCTTCAGCGAAGCGGAGGCAAGTTACGGCGACTACGGCGCGAACCTCATGGCGGCGGCAATGGGCGCGGCGGAAAACAGGCTCGGCGTTCTGAAGCAGACCCTTCGCAAAGAAATCGTGGAAACTTACAAGAGCCACGTGAACACAGGGTTTATCGGCACACAGCTGTTCTACGAGACGCTCGCAAGCCTGGGAATGAACGATGTGGCCTATGACGCCATGAACCAGACAGACTTCCCCTCTTTCGGCGGATGGATAAGGCAGGGGGCCACCACATTCTGGGAAGACTACAAAGGCAACGACTCAAGAAACCACCCTTTCCTGGGAGGAGCGCTGACATGGCTCTACCGCAGCTGCGCCGGCGTCTGCGCCGATGAGAACGAGCCGGGATACCGGCATGTGATCATACGCCCCGTGCTCGCCGAGAAGCTGCGCCGCGTGCGCTACGCCAAACAGACCCCCTACGGGCGCGTTTCGAGCGAAGTGTCGCACGACGCCGCGGCGGTCTGCGTGAAAGCGGAAGTGCCCGTAGGGTCGCACGCCACGATTTACGTCCCCGCAAGCGGCGAAGAAGAGCCCGCCGTGAACGGCGTCAAGGCGGCGGAGGCGAAAGGAGTCGTATCGGTCACCCGCGGAGAAGGATGCTTCATCATCGAGACGCTGCAAGGCA
>CAZLLM010000298.1:0-2779 GCA_964560405.1 uncultured Prevotella sp. | reverse complement strand
GCTGAAGAACCTGTTCGTCCTCCTGCCGCTTTTCTTCGACAGGCGCCTCGCCGACACCGCCTGCTGGCCGCCGTGCGCCGCCGCATTCCTCGCCTTCTGCCTCGCTTCAAGCGCCGTCTACTGCCTCAACGACATTCTGGACGCCGAAGCCGACAGGCTGCACCCCGTGAAACGCTCGCGCCCCGTAGCCAGCGGGAGGGTGCCGAAGGCGCGGGCCGCCGCGGCAGCCGTCTCCTGCGCCGCCCTGTCGCTCGCCGCGGCGTGCGCCGCGCCCGGCGGGGCAGCCTGCGCCGCCGCCTTATACCTGGCGGCGAACGCGGCGTACTGCGTCAGGCTGAAACAGGTGGCCCTGCTCGACGTGTTCATCATCGCGGCGGGCTTCGTGCTGCGGCTTCTGGCGGGCGGCGCGGCCGCCGGAGTGGACCTCTCGCACTGGATTGTGCTGATGACCTTCCTGCTCGCGCTCTTCCTCGCCTTCGCTAAGCGGCGCGACGATGTCGCGCTCTACGAGGGCACGGGCGTGAAAGCCCGCAAGAACGTGAGCCGCTACAACCTCCAGTTCCTGAACCAGGCCATCTCGATAACGGCCTCCGTAACCATGGTGTGCTACATCATGTACACGGTCTCGGACGACGCCGTGGCGCGCATGCGGACCCCGCGGCTCTACGCCACCTCCGTGTTCGTGCTGGCGGGCATCATGCGCTACCTGCAGCTCGCCGTCGTGGACATGAAAAGCGGCAGCCCCACAAAGGTCCTCATGCGCGACCGCTTCATACAGCTGTGCGTCGCCGGATGGGCGGCCGCGTTCTTCATCATACTCTACTTCTGACATGAGACAAGTGGCGGCGTTCGACTTCGACGGCACGATAACACGCAGGGACACCCTGCCCGAATTCATAAAGTTCGCCAAAGGCGGCGCGGCATTCCGCGCCGGGCTGCTGCGGCTCGCCCCAGGGCTGGCGGCCTACGGGCTGGGGCTCCGCCCGGCATGGAAAGCCAAGCAGAGGCTTTTCGCGCACTTCTTCGGAGGCACGCCCCTGGACGAGTTCGACGCGATGTGCGAGGACTTCTTCCGGCGGCGGCACAGGGAGCTGCTGCGGCCGGAGGCGGTGGAGCGGATGCGGGAGCACGCGGCGGAGGGCGCGGAGCTGATTATCGTCAGCGCCAGCGCGGAGAACCGCGTCGCCCCTTTCGGGCGCTTCCTCGGCGTCAGCAGGGTGATCGCCACCCGCCTCGAGACGGGGCCGGACGGAAGGCTCACCGGGCGGTTCCTCACAGCCAACTGCCGCGGCGGAGAGAAGGCGAGAAGGCTCCGCGAAGCCCTCCCAGACAGGGACGGGTGCATCCTGACGGCTTACGGCGACAGCAGGGGCGACCGAGAAATGCTGGAATTCGCCGACATAGGGCATTACAAACACTTCAAGTGATGAACATAACACTGATACTGGCCAGCGTGCTGCTCAACAGCGCGGCGCAGATACTCATCAGGAAAGGGATGCTCGCCGCAGGAGCGGCCGCCGCGGGCGGGCTCGCGGGGCGGATAAGCGGCATGCTGTCATGCCCGTGGCTCTGGGCGGCCATGCTCTGCTACGCGGCGAGCGTGCTCCTCTGGATGGCGGTGCTCTCCAAAGTCGAGGTGAGCTTCGCATACCCCTTCCTCAGCTTGGGCTACGTGGCGGCCGCCGCCGCGGGCTTCTTCCTCTTAGGCGAGTCCCTCCCGCCCGTAAGGGTCGCGGGCATCGCCATAATATGTCTCGGAGTGTGCCTCGTTTCAAGAAGCTGACATGAAGTACTGGATTTTCGGAGGGAACGGCTTCACAGGCCGCTTCCTCACGCTCGCCCTCGCGGAGAGGGACGCGGCCGTCGCGGTGTGCGACACGGCTCCGCAGGCCGACGGCAGGATACGCGGCGCGTGCCTGTACCGCCAGGCCGACATTCGCGACAAGGAGAGCCTCGGCAGGCTGGACATCGGAGAGGACGACGTGGTGATAAACCTCGCCGCAAACCAGTACCACGCCAAAGTCCCCCGCCGCGGCAGGGAGGAGTTCTTCTTCAGCGTGAACGCGCGCGGGGCGGAGAACATACTGGGCGCGGCCTTGGGGAAAGGCTGCCGCCGGTGCCTGATGTTCTCCACGGACATGGTCTACGGAAAGCCCCTCTACCTGCCAGTGGACGCCGCGCACCCCCAGAACCCATTCGGCCCTTACGGGAGGAGCAAGAAGGAATGCGAGAGAATCTGCCGCGTCTTCCGCGGCAGGGGGATGGACATAACGGTAATGCGCCCGCGGATGATAATCGGACCCGGCAGGCTCGGCGTACTCGTGAAGCTGTTCAGGCTCATCGACATGGGACTCCCCGTGCCCACCGTCGGAAGCGGGAGGAACCGCTACCAGATGATCTCCGTATTCGACTGCGTGAGCGCCGTCCTGCGCGCCATAGACAAAGGGCTGCCGAACAAGGAGTACAACCTCGGCTCCGAAAACCCGCCGGCCGTGCGCGACCTGCTCAAAGGGCTGATAAGGCACGCGCGCTCGCGCTCCCCGGTCGTGCCCACATGGGGCCCGCCGCTGAAGCTCGCGCTCGGGCTCCTCGACGCGGCGGGCCTGCCCCTCATGTACCGGGAGCAGTTCATGATAGCGGACGAGGAGTACGTGCTGGACGTCAGCGAGACCGTGCGCGACCTCGGCTGGCGGCCGCAGTTCGGCGACGGGCAGATGCTGGAAGAGGCCTGGCGCATCTACAAAGAAAGCCGCACGCGCCCCCTCGCACCGTAACGCGC
>CAZLLM010000297.1:0-2800 GCA_964560405.1 uncultured Prevotella sp. | reverse complement strand
GCGCCATCCTGCAGAACACGGCGGCGTGCGAAAATCCGTCCTCAACCCGCCGTTGAAAACGGGAAACGCGCACGGGAAAAGCGGAACAAGGGCTGGTAGGAATGCGAAAGGCGCGGATGGGAAGCGGGCGGAAACGGCGGGAGAAACGGAAGGGGGACGGGCAGGAAACGGGAAGATGCCGTCGGAAGCGAGAAAGTACGCAGGCGGGAAGCGGGACGAGAGCGGGAGAGGGGGCTTCGCGGCCTTATCCGCGGCGGTCGTCGATTTCGCGCATGAGTCCGGCCGTCATCTCCAAAGCCTTGACGATGCGCTGGTAGTGGCGGATGTCTTCGTAGGCGAGAACTCTGCCGATGCGGTCTTTCAGCCATTTCTGCGCGGGCTGGTAGCCTCCGATGAAAAAGTTCCACGCCTCGTGCGGCACGCCGCCGAAGTACTGCGTTCCGTTAATACGCACACGCCCCACGCCGTCCGGATCGGGCTCCCACACGGCTTTCTCCACGTTGTCGCCGCCCGCCACGGGATAGCTCACGGACACCAGCCCGCCGGGGACGGGGCCGCAGAGCGCGGGATGCTCCATGAGGTGGACAAGGCGCAGCTCCGCGCCGAGCGTCGCCAGCCGCCGGAACTCTTCCGCCGAGGCGGGCCATGGCACGCGGGGGAAGCTTTCGCGGAGGAACTCCCCGTATTTCCTGCGGTACGCGGGGCTGTGCAGCACGGCGTATATGTAGTCCAGCATGTCAATGGGCGCGAACGCGCCGTCCGCGCCGCTTTTCTCCGGCTCGTATGCCAGCCCTGTCTTCTCCGCCACGAGGGACACGATATCCATGTTGAGGTTGGGCGTGCGCCTCGCTTCCGGCAGCATCTTGCTGTCTTCGGAGCAGTACAGCGGGAATACGTAGCCGGAGCCGAAGCGCCCTGCTTTTCCCGTAAGGTTCAGGTCGCAAATATGCTTGGTGCAAAATACGTACCGCCAGTCGCTTACGCATTGTTTGGCAATGACAAGCCCTATGTTGCCGCCGGCGAGGAAGTGCCGGAAGACTTGGTATCGTGGCCTGGCCACGATACCAAGTCTTCCGGTATAGTAAAGGTATTTCTCATCGAACGGGCGGTAGCTTACGCGGACTATTTTCTCCGGCTCAAAGGTTTTCCCTATGTCCGCCTTGGCTTTCGCCACCGACCAATCGCGGGAATCCTTGCCTATGCGGTACTTCGCCCTCAATTCGGCTTCGTCCGACGCGATGAAGTCCTTTATTAATGCTTCGACCTGCTGCGGGGTGTCTTTCATCAGAAGCCCGTCGCGGGTTGTGACGATGCCTACCGAATACAGAGGCATTATTTCGTTGACGGCGAAGCCTTGCTCGTACTCCGCCAACCCTGCGCTGTCCTTCGGCACGAAGAAGTAGTGAGGAGGCTTTGGGTCTGCCGCCGCAAAAGGCACTTCCGACAGGGTGTGCCTTTCGAGCCATTCGAACTTGTCCTGCTTCCGCCCGTAGAGGTCGGAGTATCTCACCTCGGCAAGCGCGCCTGCAGGCTTCCTCCCTGTCTTGACGAAGATGTTGATTGATACGCCCTGCTGGATGCCGAACACGTTCTCGTCTTTTCCTCCGCCGGGCGCGGTTTCGCGCTTCTTGCTGTTGCCGTGCAGGTTGATTACATAAATCTTGTCGAAGCTTTGCAGGAGGCTGTACCGCATCCCGCGGAAAGTGGGGTTGTCGAGGAATCCGTGGTTGTTGATATACGCCAGTACGCCTTCCCCGTTCCTGTCGATGTACCACTGCCCGAGCCGTATGAACTTGCAGTAGTCATCGTTGATCCATTTCGGATTGCGCTCCTTCAGGAGCTTGTCCGTCCCCGGCTCGCGCTTGTAGTCTTTCATCAGGCCGGCGTTCCATTCGTTCTTGTTCATGCTTGCGCCGCTGTACGGCGGGTTGCCGATGACCACCATCACGGGGCACCGCGCCTTAACCTCGCTGGCCTCCGCGCCCTCCTTCGCGATGATGTCGGCGAAAGGCAGCTTCCCGCCCGCCTCGCCGCTTTCCTCAAGCGAATTGGTGAGGAATATCCTGAGCCGTCCGCCGTCTTCGGCGCGGCAGCCGGTTTCGGCGAGAATCCAGTCTATTTTCATGTGGGCTATGGCGTATGGGGCCATGAGAAGCTCGAAGCCGTTGAGCCGCGGCAGGAGATGCTCCTTGACGTATCCCGGCCACAAGCCCTCTTGCCCTTCGAACTTGCCGTGGACGAGCGAGACCACTTCGGCGAGGAAAGTCCCCGTGCCTGCCGCCGGGTCGAGTATCTGCACGCGGTGGAGCCTCCTGCCCGCGGGTTTTGCGCCGCCCTTTCCGGGCGTGGTCTCGTCTGCCGTGGCGAGACCCCATGGCATCCCGAACTCGCTTTGCAGCGTTTCGTCCACCGCCCGCACCATGAAAGCCGCCACAGGCTGCGGCGTGTACCACACTCCGCGGCTTCTGCGCTGCGCAGGGTCGTAGGCGGCGAGGAAGTCCTCGTAAAAGTGTATCACGGGATCGCGCCGCCCGCCGCGTTTCCCGAAATCGGCCGTCACCTCGCGCATGTCCGCCGCTCGGAACGTCTCCGCGAGGTCGTCCACAACCCACTGTATCCTCTCGTCGGGGTCGTAGTCCGCGATGTCATGGAAGAGCCGCCGCAGCAGGGGGTTTGTCTTAGGTATCAGCCGCGCAGCCTTGCCGCACGAAAAGGGCTCCCGCCCGTCGTCGCGCAGCCACGCCGCGAACATGCCGTAGATGATTGTCTGCGCGTACACGCCGGCGAACTCCGCAGGTTT
>CAZLLM010000296.1:0-2801 GCA_964560405.1 uncultured Prevotella sp. | reverse complement strand
CCGCATTCCCGCGCCGCCCTTGCCCGCCGCATTTCATATTTGCGCCGGACAGGACGAATTTATGGCGCTTCCGTGGGACAGCGCAAAGTGAAAGGTTGTAAATTTGCACTGTGGTGAAGCCGCGCCCCCGCGGCGGGGGCTTCGGGAGAATGAGTCTGACCATCAAAACATAAAAGCTGTGAAAGTACTGACAATAAACGGGAGCCCGCATCTGCACGGGTGTACAGACCGGGCTCTCCTTGAAGTGGAGCGGACGCTCCGCGAGGAAGGAGTAGGGACGGAGCGCGTGAACGTGGGAAACAAGGACATACGCGGCTGTGTGTCGTGCAACTTCTGCCGCGAGCACGGACGCTGCGCTTTCAACGACCTCGTGAACGAGACGGCTCCGAAATTCGCCGCCGCCGACGGCGTGGTCATCGGCACTCCCACGTATTTCGCCGGGGGCAGCGGGCAGGTGCTGGCTTTCCTCGACCGCCTGTTTTACAGCACTTCGGGGGCTTTCAGCAAGGCGATGAAAGTGGGGGCGGCAGTGGTGTCGTCGCGCCGCGCCGGTTCCACGTCGGCCTTTGACGAAATCAACAAGTACTTCACGATATGCTCCATGCCGATAGTATCGAGCACATACTGGAACGAAGTGCACGGCTTCACCGCCGGCGATGTGGAGAAAGACCTCGAAGGCCTGCAGACAATGCGCAACCTCGCCCGCAACATGGCTTTCCTCATCAAGGCGATAGCTGGGATGAAAGCGCAGGGCGGCCTGCCGGAACAGGAGAAAGGGGCGTTCACCAGCTTCATGGGCAAATGACACCCGTCAGCCCCTTGCCCGCCGGGATGATTTCAACGCGGGAAGAGCTTGAACAGACGGTGCGCGGATACGGACTGCTCCCTTTCTTCTCGAACAGCATACCGGGCTTCTCCGTAGAGGAGATGGCCGCTCCGGGAATGCTCTTCGGCGGCGGAGAAGGCGACGACGGATGCTGGGAATGGAAAGGGCCGGTGATAAGAGAGCAGACTACGGCTTACGGGAAGTTCTTCCGCCGCAAGGCGGGGTTCGTGTCTTTGGAACTGTATCCCGATTTCATAAATTTCCGGCGTGCGGCTTACCCTCTCGACCCTGAGTCCGTCGAGGCGGCTCTGCTGAATATAATCAAGGAGAACGAAGCGGCCACATCGGCCGGACTACGCGAGATTGTATTCGGCGCGGCAGCCGGCGCAAGGCGCGGCAGCTTCGGAGGCGGGGCTGGAAACGTGCGCCCCCGGCGGCAGGCGCTCGAAGCCCCTTTGCAGAAACTGCAGATGGGAGGGCGGCTGCTGATTGCCGACTTCGAGTATAAATACACGGCGCGGGGCGACCGCTACGGCTGGGGCGTCGCGCTGTACACCCTGCCGGAAATATGGTTCGGCAAGGACATAGCCCGCACAGGCCGCTCGCCCGAAGAATCCTTCGACCTCCTCACGGAGCATCTGGCGGGGAAGCTGCCCGGAGCGGACAGGTCGCAGATAGCGAAGCTGCTCTCCTGACATCCCCCGCCTTTCCGCGCAGCGGCTTGCTCAATGCCGGCGGCCCGGCGAATGGCCGGATTAAGACGAAAAGGTTTATTCCAACTTACAACAAAATATCAAAGCTATGTACCAGTTTCAATTCTACATGCCGACAAAGGTTCTCTTCGGCGCGGGACAGCTGAAGAACCTGCATCTCGAACAGATGCCCGGCAGGAAAGCCCTAATCATGACATCTGACGGACAAAGCGTAAAGCGTTACGGCTACCTTGACGCAACGCGCCGCGAAATAGAAGCCGCTGGCGCGGAGCATGAGCTGTACGACGGCGTTCGCCCCAACCCCACCGCCGGAAATGTGATGGAAGCCGCCCGCAAGGCGCGGGAAAACGGCTGCGATTTCATCGTGGCTCTTGGCGGCGGCTCGGTGATGGACGCTGCAAAATGCGCCGCCCTGATGATGACCAACGACGGGGAGCTATGGGATTACGCTTTCTCGGCAAAAGGAGGACACAAGCCATTCGCCAATCATGGCGCGCCGCTGATAGCAATCACCACAAACGCCGGGACGGGGTCGGAAGTGGATATGTTTTCCGTTATCTCCAACGACGCGTTAAAGGAAAAGACAGGAATTTTCCACATCTCCATGTTCCCGAAAATCTCGGTGGTAGATTCCGAACTTATGAAGAGCGTACCTCCGGCTTACACCGCATACCAAGGCATGGACGCTTTCTTCCATGCCGCCGAGAGTATGATTAACACGAAACAGCACCCGATGGGCGAAATGTTCGCTCTCAAAGCCATCGGGCTGATTGCGGAGAACCTCCCCGTTGCTTTCAGGGACGGAGGCAATGATGAGGCGCGTTCCAATATGGCTTTGGCGAATTCCCTCGCAGGTTACTATATGCTCTGCACCTCCGAGCATACAATGGAACACGCAATGGGTTCTTATCACGCCGGACTTCCTCACGGAGCGGGACTCTGCATGATAGCGCACGAATATTTCGGCTTTTTCGCTGCGCGAAAAGCCGCCGAAGAACCGATGATTAAGATGGCTCAGGCTATGGGCGTGAAAAACCCTGTGGGCGGAGGTGATTTCATGAAAGCTCTTGACGGCCTGTTGGAATCCGTCGGCTGCAAAAATTTGAAGATGAGCGGTTACGGTATTACTCCCGAAGAGATCAAGACGTGGCCGCGGCATATCGGCGAGGTGCTGGGAGGCGACACTGCCGCTGACCCGCTTCCTCTGAGCGACGAGGACTACCTCGGCATTTACGAGCGTTCCTACCGCTGATGTTCCGAGA
>CAZLLM010000295.1:0-2812 GCA_964560405.1 uncultured Prevotella sp. | reverse complement strand
AAAACAACGCAGGAGCCGCCGCGAAAAACGGGAAGCCCGTGCGCGGGAACGGGATTTTTACGTAAGTTTGTATCATATATGAAATACTCGGTCATAATACCTGTGTACAACCGCCCCGGCGAGACCGAGGAGCTGCTCGCCAGCCTCAGCCGGCAGGCGCGCCCCGACACGGAGGTGATCATCGTGGAGGACGGCTCGCGGGAGCCTTGCGGCGAAGCGGCGGCGCGGCATTCCGGAACGCTGGACATCAAGTACCTCCGCAAAGAGAACGGCGGCCCTGCGGCGGCGCGCAATTTCGGCGCGAGGCACGCGTCGGGCGAGTACCTTATAATCCTTGACAGCGACGTGACAGTGCCGCCGGGCTACTTCGGCGCCATCGACGCCGGGCTGGCCGCCGCCCCATGCGACGCCTTCGGCGGCCCCGACCGGGCGGACGGCTCGTTCACCCGCGTGCAGAAGGCCATAAGCTACTCCATGACATCGTTCCTCACCACGGGCGGCATACGCGGCGGGAAGAGGAGCATGGACAGGTTCTACCCGCGCAGCTTCAACATGGGGGTGAGGCGCGACGTCTTCGCCGCGTTAGGCGGGTTCGCCGCGATGCGCTTCGGCGAAGACCTCGACCTGAGCTACCGCATCGCGGAAAGCGGGCTCCGCGCGCGGCTCTTCCCCGAAGCGTGGGTGTGGCACAAGCGCCGCACCGATTTCAGGAAATTCTTCAGGCAGGTGTACAACTCCGGCATAGCGCGCGTAAACCTCGCCGTGCGGCACCCCGGCTCCATGAAGGCCGTCCACACCCTGCCCGCCCTCTTCACGCTCGGCTGCGCGGCGCTCCTCGCCGGAGCCGCCGCATGCGCGTGGTGCCTCCTGCCCGCCGCGCTGTACGCCCTGGCGGTGTTCGCCCATTGCGCGGCGAAGGAGAAGGACGCCCGCACAGGCCTGCTCGCGGTGGCGGCGGCCTTCGTGCAGCTAACGGGGTACGGGCTGGGATTCTGGGAGGCCTGCTTCAGGAGGCTCGTGCTCAGGCAGGGCGAGTTCACGGCGTTCGGCGAAAACTTCTACAAATGAAAGGGCGCGCCATCAGGCAGTGGGACAAGGACGACCGCCCGCGCGAGAAACTCATCAGGCACGGCGCGGGGGCTCTGTCGAAATCCGAGCTCATGGCCATCCTCATCGGCTCCGGAAGCTCCGGCGAATCGGCTGTGGCTCTCATGCGGCGCATCCTCTCCGACTGCGGCGGCAGCCTCTCCGAGTTAGGGCGGCAGGACTTCGCTGCCCTCTGCCGCTACAAAGGCATCGGCGCGGCGAAAGCCGTGACCATACTGGCCGCCTGCGAGCTGGGGCGGATAATGCAGGCGGAGGCGGAGCCTGAGAAGCGCCAGTTCAACGACCCGGAAGCCGTGAGCGGCTTCTTCTCCCCGATGCTCAGGGACAAGGCCAGCGAGGAATGCTGGGTGATGCTGCTGAATCAGAGGCTGCGCCTTATCCGCGCCGAACAGATAAGCAAAGGCGGGATCACGGAAGCCACGGTCGACGTGCGCCTCGTGCTGCGCGCCGCGCTGCTCGCGCAGGCGCCGGCGGTAATACTCGTCCACAACCACCCGTCGGGCTCCCCCGCCCCGGGAGCGGCCGACGACCGCCTGACGGAGAGCCTCGGGAAAGCCGCGTCGCTGATGGACATCCGGCTGGCGGACCACGTGATAATCGGAGGCGGCGGGAGCTATTACAGCTACGCCGAGAACGGGAAACTGTGAAAGCCCGCGCATGACTTATGACAAACACACCAACAGCCACAAATCCGCTATGACAGAAGAAACCAAGCTGAAGACGGAAGAGCGCATCATCGAAGTGCTCAAGACCGTGTACGACCCCGAAATCCCCGTGAACGTGTACGACTTGGGCCTCATATACAAAATCGACCTCAAAGACGACGGCACGCTCGACCTTGACATGACGCTCACCGCCCCGAACTGCCCGCTCGCCGACTATATCGTCGAGGAGGTGAGGCAGAAGACGGAGGAGATCGACGGGATAAGCCGCGCCAGTGTCAGCCTCGTTTTCGAACCCGCATGGGACCAGACGATGATGAGCGAAGAGGCGAAGCTCGAACTGGGCTTTCTGTAAAACGCACGGCCTGCGACAAAGTGAAAAACGTCTACTTCATAACCGACGCCCACCTCGGCTCGCTGGCCGAGCCCCGCCCCATAGCGCGGGAGCGCCGCCTCGTCAGGTTTCTCGACACGATAAAGGAGCGCGCCGCGGCCGTGTACATGCTGGGGGACATGTTCGATTTCTGGCACGAATACCGCTGCGCCGTGCCGAAAGGCTACACGCGCTTCCTCGGAAAGGTGAGCGAGCTCACCGACCGCGGCGTGGAAGTGCACTTCTTCATCGGAAACCACGACATGTGGCTGCGCGACTACTTCGAGAAGGAATGCGGCATGACCGTACACCGCGGGCCGGCGACCGCCGAAATATACGGCAGGATCTTCTACATCGCACACGGCGACGGGCTCGGAGGGCGCGACCCGCGGTACGGGATGCTCCGCTCCGTGTTCCACAACCCTGTATGCCGCAGCCTGTTCGCTGCCATCCACCCCCGCTGGGGGATATCCGCCGGCCTCGCGTGGGCGAAGCGCAGCCGCCTGAAGCACGAGGCGGGGGGCGGCGGGGCGTTCATGGGCGAAGAGAAGGAAGAGCTCGTAGGATTCGCGAGAAGCCACCTCGCCGCGCATCCCGGCATAAACTGCTTCATCTTCGGACACAGGCACATCGAGCTCGACATGGAGCTATCCCCGTCGGCGAGGCTCAT
>CAZLLM010000294.1:0-2817 GCA_964560405.1 uncultured Prevotella sp. | reverse complement strand
GCAAGGCGTTCGATTACGGGGGCGATTATCCCCTCCAGCACCTTGTAGCCTTCGGGCGTAAGGTGGCAGCGGTCGGTGGTGTATTCGTCTTTCATGCCTCCGCTGCCATTGTGCAGGGGAGAATAGTAATCGACAAACACGACTTTCTTGTCTTTCTTGGCGTTCACGTATTCTTTGAGCATCCTGTTCAGCTGCGCCACTTTTTCGGCGGGCCGTATCTCCGGCCGCCACGCGACAGTGTCGCACGGCGGCAATGAGCAGACAGCTACGGCTATGCCGTTGGCGCGGGCGAGCTCTGTCATGGACGCGATGTTGCCAACGGTGTTCTCTGGTGCAATGAACCCGTTGTTCTGCGCGATGTCGTTGGTGCCGGCGAGGATGCACACCACGCGGGGGCGAAGCGCAATGACATCCTGACGGAAGCGGCAGAGCATTTCCTGCGAAGTCTGGCCGCTTATTCCCCGTCCGGCGAAGCCGGGATGTTCCTGCCAGAAAGCGGGGCTGCCGGCAGGCCAGCCGTCTGTTATGGAGTTGCCCATGAACACCGCGAGCGGATGTTCCGTAAGCGAGGCGTTAGCCGCAGCATAGCGCCCGTACTGCGCCCAGTCTTTGCGCTGCTGTTGCGCAGCTGCAGTTTGGACTATCAGTGCGGCTGCGAAAAGGATTGATGTTTTTTTCATGATTTAGGTGTTTTGCTCCGTCCTTTTTGAACGGAGGGTTGTGAGTTTTCAATATCTCCGGGCGATGCCGCGCTGCGGTGGCGTTTCCAGCGGTTGTGCGACCAAAGCCAGCATTCGGGGTGGGTGCGTATCATTTGTTCGAGACGAGCCATATATTCTTCGGTGAGCTTGTAGTCGGGGTATGACTTCACATCGTATGTCATGGGCTGCAAGTCGCAGTGATAATATCCGCGCCGTATCCGTTCCACATGCGCGAAGTACACCGATGCGCATGTTTTCTTCGCAATGCGCTCTGTGCCAGTAAAAACAGGCGTGTCTTGGTTCATGAATTCTACCCAGTCGTGAATGTTCGCCCATTTCGGCGTTTGATCAGAGATGAATCCCACGATGACTTTCGTGTTGTTGGAGTGCAGAGTGAGCAGATGCCTCATCACCTTGTCTTTCGGGATATTCTCAGCCCCGAAGCGCGAACGCATTTCAAGGAAAAGACGGTTGAAAAAAGGGCTGCGCAGAGGGTGGTACAGTTGTCCGCAGCACCGTCCCGGGCTGAACCACAGCGGCATGGAAGAAATCCACTCCCAATTGCAGAAATGCCCGAGGTAGATGAAGCTTTGCGGGTGCGTTTCAAGCGACTTTTCGAGCTCTTCCGCGCCGCTGAATGTCATGCGGCGCATAAGCTCTTCGCGGGATATGGAAAGAAGCTTGAACATTTCTACAGAGATGTCGCAGAATGAGCGGTAGAAGCGTTTTTCCAAGTCACGCCTCTCGATGCCGCTTTTCTCCGGGAACGAGTTGCGCAGATTTTCCGCCACAATGCGGCGGCGGTAGCGCACAATATGGTATGCTATGAAATATATCACGTCGCTTAGCACATAAAGCACGCTGAAAGGCAGCAACGACGCCGAGTAGAGCGCGCCGCGCCGCAGGCGGTACCAGAACTCTCTCATATTGTTTCCGTGAGTTTCCGTTTTTCTAATGTCGCTTCAATTCTTTCGGCCACGTCGTGCGGGCTTATCCGCGTCAAGCAGGCGTAGTCGCCGCGCATGCAAGGCTTGTCGCCGAACACGGAGCAAGGGCGGCAGTCTATGTCGCTTTGTATGACAGAGATGCCGCCGCGCCCCCGGACGCAGAAGCCGGCGAAAGGGTGCGTCGCCCCCCATATCGACACTACGGCCGCGCCTGTCAGCGAAGCGAGGTGCATATTCGCCGAATCCATTGAGAGAACAGCGTCCATGCGTCCGAGTGCAGCGAGTTCGTCTTCCAGCTTCCCGCGTCCAATCAGGGAGATTACGGCCGGATAACGCCCCGCCCATTTGTCGGCAGTGGCTTTCTCAGCCTCGCCCTCGCCGAAGACGAAAATTCTGCGCTTGGAGTGCCGGCAGAGTAGGGATATTGTCTGCTCCATAAGCTCCGGCGGGTAAACTTTCCCTTTGTGCCGTGCGAAAGGCGCAATGCCAACCCACTCGTCCCCGTTCTTCGCTCCCATAAGCCCATCCAGCCCGCCTGCGCCTTCCTCGTCCCAGCGGAATGTCAGGCCGGGGCGCGACTCTGCCGGAAAGCCCAGCCGCCTGAATACATCCTCGTAACGCTGCGTTGAGGTCTTGAGCTGATGCAGCCTTTTGTTCTTGCGCCGCGTAAGCCCCCTTTTCTCTCGTCGCCCTTTGCGTATAGCCTCTGTGTGTATGCAGCTCATACGGAAGCGCAGCCGCAGGTATTTCGTGCGCAGCACGTCGTGCAGGTCAGCCACACAGTCAGGCTTAAGCTCCATAAGCTCGCGGAAAAGCCTTTCCAATCCCCGCAAGCTTCGGCAGCTTGCGGGGTCGATGCCGCAAAAGCGCACATTGGCGGGCATTCCGAGGAAAAGCGCTTTCCACTGACGGCGCGACACTACAGTAACCTCGTCGTGCGGGCGGCTCACAGCAAGCGAATATACAACAGGAACAGCCATCGCCACATCGCCAAGAGACGACAGCCGTATTGCCAGAATGTGCGCCATGTGCAGAAAATCGTTGTAAGCGCGGTTTCCATCGCCCGGCTTCCTCATGCCGGATTTATTAGCGGCAAATTTAATATTTTCCGCCCTTTTTCAAACAACAATGCAAAAGAGAAGCATTGCAGGCGCATCGTGTCCGACAGG
>CAZLLM010000293.1:0-2838 GCA_964560405.1 uncultured Prevotella sp. | reverse complement strand
CCGTGCAGCCCGCCGCAGCGGACACTGCCGCCGCGCCACAGGATTCCGCGGCGGCGGGAGGCGGCGCGATAATAATAAGTCTGGGGGACACGGCGGCGGCGGACACGGCGGCGGCCGATTCGTCGAAAAGCGACAAGGGCTCGCTCGAAGCTCCGGTGGAATACGCCGCGACAGACTCCATCACTTACGACGCGGGTCTGAAAAGGGCTTTCCTATACGGCGACGGCGACGTGAAGTACCAAGACATGGAGCTGAAGTCGGAAAGGATAGAGATGGACTTGGACAGCTCGGTGGTGCACGCCTACGGGGTGCAGGACAGCACGGGTAAATGGACGGGCCAGCCTGTCTACACGCAAGGGCAGGACAAGTATGACAGCGACACCATGAGCTTCAATTTCAAGACGAAGAAAGGCTTCATCAACAACGTGAAGACCGAGCAGGGCGAGGGCTTCCTGCAAAGCTCCAAATCGAAGCGCGGCAAGGACGGCACGCTGTACCTTGAGCACGCCAAGTACACGACCTGCGACGCCGAGCACCCCGACTTCTACATAGCCCTCTCCCGCGCGAAAGTGCACCCCGGCAAGGATGTCGCCTTCGGGCCTGCGTACCTTGTGGTGGCGGACGTGCCCCTGCCGCTGGCCATCCCCTACGGCTTCTTCCCCTTCAAGAAAAAATATTCGAGCGGCTTCCTCATGCCCACCTACGGCGACGAGACGCGGCGCGGCTTCTACCTGCGGGACGGAGGGTACTACTTCGCTTTCAACGACTGCATCGACATGCGCCTCACGGGGGAAGTCTACACGAAGGGCTCGTGGGGCATAAACGTGGAGTCCGACTACCTGAAACGTTACAGGTACTCCGGCAACTTCTTCCTGAGCTACCTGAACACGGTGGACGGCGAGAAAAACATGCCCGACTACTCGAAGACCACGAGCTTCAAGCTGCAGTGGTCGCACAGGCAGGACGCGAAGGCCATGCCCAACACGACCCTGTCGGCAAGCGTGAACTTCGCCACCGAAAGCTACGAGCGGAGCAACCTCTCGTCGCTGTACAACCCGCAGGCGCTCACGCAGTCCACCCGCACAAGCAGCGTCTCCTACTCGCACACGTTTGAAAGCATCGGGCTCACCCTCTCGGCCACCACGAACCTGAACCAGAACATGCGCGACTCGACCATCGACCTCACGCTGCCCGACCTGAACATCTCGCTCTCGCGGCTCTACCCGTTCAAGCGCAGGAAGCTGCGGGGGAAGGAGAAGTGGTACGAGAAAATATCGATGAGCTACACCGGGCAGCTCAGCAACAGCATCAGCACCAAGGAGGACAAGCTCCTGCACTCCAACCTCATCAAGGACTGGCGCAACGGGATGAACCACCAGATCCCCGTTTCGGCGAGCTTCCAGGTTCTCAAGTACATCAACATCTCGCCCACGTTCCAGTTCAACGACAGGATGTACACCAACAAGATCATGCGCAGATGGGACACGTCGTCGCAGCGCGAGGTGAACGACACGATCTACGGCTTCTACAACGTCTACGACTGGCGCATGTCGCTCACGGCAAGCACCACCCTCTACGGCTTCTACACCCCGTGGCGCAAGCTGTTCGGCGACGGGATAATCGCCGTCCGACACATGGTGAAGCCGAGCGTGTCGTTCAACTACGCCCCCGACTTCGGGGCGGAAAGCTACGGCTACTACGACTCCTACGTCAGGACGGACGCCGACGGCAACGTCTCGACCGTGTCCTACTCGCCTTTCTCTGGCGGGATGTTCGGCGTGCCGTCGCGGGGCGAGACGGGCAACATCTCGATGAGCCTCTCGAACAACGTGGAGATGAAGGTGAAAAGCTCGAAAGACTCCACGGGCGAGAAGAAGATCAGCCTCATCGACGAGCTCTCGGCCCGGATATCCTACAACATGGCCGCCAAGACGAAGCCCTGGAGCAACCTCTCCACCAACCTGCGCCTCAAGCTCTGGAAGAACTACACGTTCAGCATGTCGGCCGTGTTCGCCACATACGCCTACAAGTTCGACGACAACGGCAACGTCGTGGAGGGCGACCGCACGGAGTGGAGCTACGGCCGCTTCGGGCGCTTCCAGGGGATGTCGCAGAACATATCCTACACCTTCAGCAACCAGACGTTCAAGAACCTCTTCGGGAAAGGCAAGGACGAGGGCAAGGACGAGGAGGTGAACGCCGCCATCGAAGACGGCGCGGACGAGGAGGAGTACGACGGGGAGGAGCAGGCCGACAGCAACGTCGACCCCGTGCTGTCGCAGAGCCGCGACGCGGCGGAGAAGCCCGAGTCGGGCTCGGAGCTTGACGAGAACGGCTACAAGCGCTTCAGCATACCGTGGTCGCTGTCGGTGAGCTACGGCATATCGATGAGGGAGGACCGCAGCCGCAAGATAAACCCCAAGACGATGAGATACCCCTTCTCCTACACGCAGTCGCTCAACTTCTCCGGCAACATAAAGCTCTCCGACGGCTGGAACATCAACTTCAGCTCCGGCTACGACTTCGACTACCACAAGCTCTCGATGACCACCGCCTCGCTCTCGCGCGACCTCCACTGCTTCATGATGACGTGCTCGATGGTGCTGCGGCCCTACACGAGCTACAACTTCTCCTTCCGCGCAAAGATGTCGACCCTCGCCGACGCCCTGAAATGGGACAAGCGGAGCAGCTACTCCACTAACATCGACTGGTATTAGCCCCGCGGGGAGAGGCTCCGGAACGGCTTTCATAACTCGCTGACAGTCAGCGGTTATATTACAAACCCAATTGTCTTATAATCTCATGTCAACTCTCTTATAAGAGTGTTTTAACTCTCTT
>CAZLLM010000292.1:0-2850 GCA_964560405.1 uncultured Prevotella sp. | reverse complement strand
CATAGGCAAAGTGCCTGACGAGGAGCCGGAAATGCCGCACGCTCTTTACGGCGCAAAACTGGCGGAGCAATATAAGGAAAAGACGGACATTTGCAATGCCATAGGAGCGCACCACGATGAAATTGAGATGAACACCCTGCTGTCTCCAATCGTGCAGGTATGCGATGCAATAAGCGGAGCAAGGCCGGGCGCACGCCGTGAAGTCGTCGAGGCGTACATCAAACGCCTGAACGATTTGGAGAATATCGCCATGAGCTATCCCGGAGTCACCAAGACTTACGCAATTCAGGCAGGGCGCGAACTGAGGGTCATTGTGGGGGCGGACAAGATTGACGACAAGCAAACGGAAAGCCTGAGCAATGAAATAGCCAAGCGCATACAAGATGAGATGACTTATCCCGGTCAAGTAAAAATCACTGTCATACGCGAGACGCGCTCCGTCAGTTACGCAAAATAAGCGGCGACTGTAACGCTATGCTGAAGAAATCAAAAGCCATAGTCGCGTTTGCATTCATCTGCTGCGGGAATCTTTCCGCAGCAGTCTTTGCTTCTGCCGACGACATTCCTGATGCAAGAGAGGATATTCTCGCGGATGACAGTGCAGGAAACGCGCCCGCAAACCCTTTTGAAAGTATTGAATACAAAATAGAGGCTGTCGGCAATTACTCGTTTAACTCCGAGCGCACGCCTTTCTGGCTGCATTCCAACAGGCACGGGCTCGGAGGAATAACGCCTAAGAACGGGCATATAAGCGCAGGAATATCGCGCCCATACAGGAACGACTCTCATCGGAACTGGAAAACGGGCTACGGCATTGAGGTTGTCGCCGCGCATAATTACACAAGCGATGTTTTCATTCAGCAGCTCTACGCTGATTTTGCTTACAAAAACGTCTTGCTTTCCATAGGGGCGAAAGAGCGTAAGCCTAATCTGAAGAACGAAGAGCTGAGTTCCGGCAGCCAGACGCTGGGAATAAACGCCAGGCCAATTCCTGAAGCCCGGTTGGAAATTCCAGATTACATTTCCATTTCAGGAAAAAACAAATGGCTTTCAATACGCGGACATGCAGGCTACGGTTTTACGACCGACGGCGGCTGGCAAAAGAAAACCGTCAGCAACGGCGATAATTACACGAGGAAAGTTTTGTATCACAGTAAGTCCGGTTTTCTGCGTATAGGCAACGAGGAAAAATTTCCTTTTACTCTTGAAGGAGGGATGGAGATGGCCGCCACTTTCGGCGGAAAGCTTTACGACAAGTATGGAAACTGCTTGAATTTGTATCACGGCATAAAAGATTTCTTGAAAGTTTTTTTCGTGCAGGGAGCGGACGCAGGTGAAACCGTTTACAAGAACGCGCTCGGCAACACCGTCGGCTCATGGCTTTTCAGCCTCAACTACAAAGGCAAAGGCCTTGCTATGAGGCTGTACTACGACCATTTTTTCGAAGACCACTCCGCAATGTTCTGGCAGTACGGCTGGAAGGACGGTCTGTACGGACTGGAATTAAGCCTGCCCAAAAATCGTTTCGCAAGCACAGTGGTTTACGAATACGTTTACACGAAATACCAAAGCGGACCTGTTTACCACGACCACACAGAGGCTGTCCCCGACCAGATAAGCGCATCCGACAACTACTACAATCACGGCATTTACAGCGGCTGGCAGCATTGGGGGCAGGCGATAGGGAATCCCCTCATACTGTCGCCCATATACAACGACGACGGCAGCTTGAAATTTCGCTGCAACCGCCTCGCGGCTCATCACATCGGAATCAGCGGCGACCCTTGCCAGAGCCTGCACTACCGGCTGCTGTTCTCGTATTCACAGCAGCTTGGAACTTACGACATTCCTTTTGACAGCAAGAAATATCAGCGTTCTTTTTTATGTGAGGTTACATATTCTCCCGCAAGGATAGGATGCCTGAGCATTAAAGGCTGGGAAGCCACGGCTGCTATCGCTCTTGATTGCGGCTCGCAAACGGGGGACAACAAAGGCTTCCGCCTTTCGATAAGCAAGACTGGTCTGTTCTCATTGTAAAAACCCGAACCGGAACATGAAATCTCTTACCATTTTCATCGCAATGTCGGCACTCCTGTCGGCGGCATCGTGTGACAAAATGCCCGAAAACGGGAAACTTGACGGGATGTGGCAGATAATGTCGGTGAACTACGCGCACAATTCCGCATACGATTCTCTTGTCAGCCTAAGGCCGCAAAAAGTATATATGAGTTTCCAGCTCAAGTTAGTGCAGATACGCACGGGCGGTCTTAGCGGCATCACCAAAATGTCCTATATATTGTCGCGTTTCAAGCGCAGCGGCTCATCTCTCCTTTTGTACGACTTCTACGCCCAGCGATTCGCCGATGATGTCCTGCTCACCGATTCAGCCACAACAGTCCTGCATTGCATAGGAATAGACGGACTTTCGGCTGACTTCCACATCGACAGGCTGGACGATGACCAAATGCAGCTGAGTTCCAGCTATGCCCGGCTCGTATGCCGGAAAATCTGACAGCAATGCGTCCTTGTCGTGCTGGAAGAATGCATTCCCGCGCCGCCCGGTACGGGGAATCCGCATGTTTCCGCCTCGCGAAATCATAGGCTGCCGCCCAACGAATCCAGATTATGAACACAGACCCCTATGCAATCCTGACCCCCAAAGAACGTTGGAGGCCGCAGGCCGCCGCAGCCCCTCTCGTCCGGAAGATACGCGAGGCGGTGGCCGCATGGCGCGAAGCCGGCTATCCGCATGCAAGCGGGACATCTTCGGCTCTGCTCCGCTTTTGGTTCGACACGCCGCATCCGGGCGGCTTCCGGTTCTTTTTCTCGCAACGGGAGGCTGTCGAAAGC
>CAZLLM010000291.1:0-2852 GCA_964560405.1 uncultured Prevotella sp. | reverse complement strand
AGGACTTGAACTGCGGCAGCCGCAACGCCAGCAGGATGCAGCTCGCCAGTATGCAGCGTTCAGCCTCGTCTATGTTCATTTTATGGAGGCGGGTATTCAGCACCCTCGTGTATTCGAGCAGCTTGTCGTAGTCCTGCCGCTTTTTCTCTTCGGAAGAATTTAATCCCCGATAATAGTCGTCCGGCGACAGCAGGGTGTCCCCGAAATACCTGAAAGCATCTGGCTCTTCTTTCAAGTGCAGGTAATGGGATATTTTGAGGTCGTCCCTGTCTGTCCCGCTGACCGCTATCGCGAGGACGTCGAAAGACTTTGACAGGAAAGACGCGTACAGGAGGACACCGTCGACGGCATACTTGTCATATTGCCTGCGGCTTTCGCTTTCGTGGTAGCGTTTGTCCGCCTTGTCCTCTATGATAATCAGGAAATTCTTGTCTTTCTTGTACTGTATGATGAAATCGGGATACCCCTTATGCTCGCCTTTTTTGGAAGCGTTCCGGAGAAGCTTGTCGATGGACGGGTTCTGCGAGGACTGTCGCTCTATCACAATGTCGCGCTCATACCGCTTGAAGTAATCGCGGACAATGTCATCCGTTACGGTCTCGCTTTGCCTTGTTGTTTTCAGATTACGGGCTTTCATCCTGTTGTGTATTTTATATTTTTATGACGGGATTCTCAATAGCTTCGGAAACCTCGTCTATTATACCTGCGGCCGGGACGGCGGCAGAACCCGCCCGTGCGTTTCAGCATGCGCCTGACCAGTACGTTGCGGGATGTCCCGCATACGCTGCGTTTTGGCATCGCCCCGAAGCTCGCCGTAGGGGTTGCGGCGTATGTACAGCGCGAACAGCGCGGCGCCGACCGCGAGGGCGAGGGATATTATGACGTAAAACATACCGCGCGTACTTCGTTATACGGGGTTTATCTTGAAGCCCGCGGCGGCGAGATCGTCCCAAAAACGTGGGTACGACTTTTCCACAACACGAGGCTCTTCGATTACGACTTTGCCGAGCTTAAGGCAGGCGGGCGCGAAGCTCATTGCCATTCGGTGGTCGCCGTATGTGCGGATTACGGGGCTTTCCTCCGCGGGGAGGCGGCTGCCGTCCCACGAAATGCGGCCCGCGCCGCCGCGCCTCAGATTAAAGCCTAACTTCCGCATTTCGTTTTCGAGAGCCGCAAGGCGGTCGGTCTCCTTTATCTTCAGGTTGTCCAGCCCGCTGAACTCGAACCGCACCCCTGCCATCGCACACGCCACGGCAAGCGTCTGAGCCAAATCAGGCTCGCCCCGCAAGTCGAACTCCGCCTTTCCGGCGGCCTCCGGCCTCTTTTTTATCATGACTCCCTCGTCCGTAAAACTCGTAGACACGCCAAGCCTGCCGAAATAGTCTGTGACCTTTATATCTCCCTGCACGCTGTCCTCGCGAAGCCCCTTAAGCAGCACGCCCGCGCCGCCGTCCGAAAGCAAGACGGCCTCGTACCAGTACGAAGCCGCGCTCCAGTCGCTTTCCACATGGAATGTGCGCGGCGCGTACCTGCCCTCCTCCACGGCAATTGTGTCATCTCCCATCCACGAAGCCTTCGCCCCGAACTCTCTCATAAGCCTTAGCGTCATGTCAATATACGGGCGCGAAGCGATTTCGCCCGCAAGTTCCAGCGTCAGGCCGCCCGGCAACCGAGGGGCAATGAGGAGCAGAGCTGATGCGAACTGCGAGCTGACGCTTGCCTGCATCTTCACACGTCCGCCTTTCATCCCCCCGCCCGTTATGCGCAGCGGCGGGAAGCCTTCCTGCCCGAGATATTCAATCCTCGCGCCGAGGGAACGCAGCGCATCGACAAGCGTTCCTATAGGACGTGACAGCATCCGCGCCGAACCGGTGATCACGCACGTACCCTCGCGCAAACAACAACAGGCCGTGAGGAAACGCATTGACGTTCCCGCCCCATGTACGTCTGTAACCGCCGCGCCCGCCGCGCTTCGCGAAAGGCCTGCGATCATGGCTGTTGTGTCATCGCACTCTGCCGCGCCCCTTATGTCGCACGCGCCGTCCGTAAGGGCGTTTATCAGCAGCACACGGTTCGAAACGCTTTTCGATGCCGGGAGGCTTACCACGCCCGAAACTCGGCGCGGAGGCGTTATGCAGTATTTCATTGTCTGTGTGAACCTGCTTACAGGCCGCAAAAATATATAATTATTCTTTGATATTTCGGCGAAACGGCATACATTTGCACCCGCAAGTTCGGAACGCGGCATCTTTGCCGTTGTGCCATTGTAACTTGCAGAGGACGGGGTGTAGCTCAGCCCGGTTAGAGTACACGTCTGGGGGGCGCGTGGTCGCTGGTTCGAATCCAGTCACCCCGACCAGAATGGTAGGGACAGCCTTTGCGGCTTGTCCCTTACTTTTTAATGTTACACTCCTGTTGTCCTTCCGTTAAACACATCGACATATCCGCAAATACGTCTTACGTGTCCAAAAACGTAACAGCCTTATTTCTAAGATGCATACGATACATTTCAAAATGCGAGGTCTGCATTTTAACACGAAAGAGGGAAACTGCTGTGACCGGGACTTGAGGTCGCATTAGTCCGCTTGATGTCGCTCCAGATGCCAAATGCAAATTCCTCAACCTGAATGAATCCTACAACGAGGCGAAGCTGTCTAAAGGGAATTATACATCCTCATCAAAGTTTCGAGGCAAACTCTTCCTCAATCTCAAACAGGCTTCTGTCCGTCAGACATGGGCATACGGCGATTTCCAACAGGAAAATGCACCTGAGCATTACAGAAGCGGTAAGAAATGAGGCTGGCAAATTCAATAATGCCATATTTTGAATTTAGTATGCGTTGCGCTAACTT
>CAZLLM010000290.1:0-2857 GCA_964560405.1 uncultured Prevotella sp. | reverse complement strand
TGAACCGCCGCGGAAACAGCCTTTGAACCTCCGCCAGCCCTTCGGCTTGGCGGAGGCCCGCATTTGCGGCATGGGATTGCGCAAGCCTTAATGGTGCAGTTCCGATGATTAATAAGACTGAAGCCGGTGCAGCGTCACAGCATCATGATGCTGCCGAGCGCTATCAGGCATGCGCCCGCGGCTGTCTTCCATGTGAGCGTCTCGTGAAGGAACAGTGCCGAGAGAATGACGGTGAGCACTACTGAAAGTTTGTCGACGGACGCCACACGGCTGACAGGCCCCAGTTGTACGGCCTTGAAGTAGCAGAGCCACGACAGGCCTGTGCATAGTCCCGAAAGAAGGAGGAATGCCCCCGCATTGCCGCTTATGTCACGCAAGGCGGCGGGCTTGCCGGAAAAAAGGACAATGCCCCAAGTGAGGAACAGCACGACGGTGGTGCGTATGGCCGTAGCGAGGCCGGAGTCAATGTCTTTCACGCCGGCCTTGGCGAAGATGGCGCAAAGCGCTGCAAATACAGCCGAGAGAATCGCATAGGGTTGCCACATGGTTCATAAGTCATACTCGCCGTCGGATGCACTTAGTGCGTCTTCGGAAATCACGGAGACGATTTTCCGGGATTCGGAACGCGGGCATACATTATTAGAGTATTTCCTATCGGATCCCTTGTGGTAGTGATAATGTTCTAAATATGCGCTATTAAACTTCTGTATAAAAGAAGATGTATGCATATAATCTTTGTGTGGAGAAAAATAACCTGATTCTACAGCCCATTGATAAATACTTATAAAGGCATTTTTATTAGAATGCCAGATAAAGCGTATTTTTAATAACGTTTTCAGCTTTTATCTCATCTAAGAGCAGATTTAATTTTAGATTTATTTTTTTCAACAACGCTTTGTTGCTGAGGACTTAATTCAGGCTCTCCTTTTAAAGGTTTGCCATTTTCTCCAATTTTAACGGTATTACCTTCCCCTTTCACATGGGCATATGCTGGTAAATGTCCGGCGCTCCTGCCGCAAGGCGCGTTGCGTTGCCGTAACGCGCCCTGCGCTTTCCCGCAGGCCCTCAAACCTGCGCCCCGTAAAAATAGGAGGCGGTAGCGCCGCCGTCCACAAGGAAGTCTGCGCCTGTGATGAAAGCCCCGCGCTCGCTCATAAGCAGTTCGGCGACGCCGGCCACTTCGTCCGCCGTTCCCGGACGCCCTGCGGGGCATCCGGCGAACATGCTCTTGTAGAAATCCCCCCGCGGCCCGTTGAACTCATCGAGGGCGAGAGGCGTGACTATGATGCCGGGCGATATGGAGTTGAGGCGCGCGCCGCGCCTGCCCCACTTGACGGCTTCCGCCATGACGCGCTTCACGTTGCACCGCTTCGCCAGCTGGTAGGCATGCAGCGTGTCGCGTATGTTCGCGGGCTGCAGGACTTCCAGCCGCAGCAGTTCCTCGGTCGGGGTGCAGGCGAGCAGCCTGTCCGTCTCCTCGCCAAGCGCGGGCAGGCGGTGCCCCGACTGGCTGGAAATAGTTACGCCCGCGCCGCCTTCTTCGATGACTTTGCCGGCTTCTTCAAGCAAGACGGCCGTGCCGTATAAGTCGACTTTCAAAATGGTTCCGACAGACGCTTGCGAGGGGGAGACCCCGGCTGAGTTCACTACGTATTTTATCTTTCCGCACTGTCGCGCCGCGTCAATAAGGGCGAGTATGGCGGGTCTCGAAGCCAAGTCCGTTTCGACAGGCGTGGCGTCAAAGCCCGCCTTGTTCATTACGTCGGCCGCCTGCTCGGCGTTCTCCTTGCGCTTGTCGCCCACGACGATTTTCATCCCGCCGCCAATGCGCCGTGCTATCGCCAAGCCTATCTGCCCGGCGCCGGTAAGTATCATTACGCTTTTCATCATCAGGATTGTTTTATTTCATTAATAGCCTATCTTCTTCAGCCAGTTTGTCACGCTCTCCTTTGCCTTCTTCTGCTGTTTCTGCGCCACGCTTCCCTGTATGGCCAGGCCTTCCAGCACGGCAGAGCCTTCGCAGGCGCTCTCCAGCCTGCCTTCCGTGCCCGACAGCCCGCTGCCCTCGTGGGTGCAGAAAGGTATCACCGTCTTCCCCTCCCACTGGTGCTTTTCTATGAAAGTGTAGACAGGCATCGGCATATCGCCCCACCAGATTGGGTAACCGATGAACACAACGTCGTAGTCTTCCGCCGCGATGTCGCCTTTCACGGCGGGGCGGGCGTTGCTCCCCAACTCGGCTTTCGCCGCTTCGGTGCATTCTTTATAGCTGTCGGGATAAGGAGTCGCAGGCTCGATGCGGAAAAGCGTCCCGCCCGTCTCGGCCGCTATCATTTCGGCCACGATATGCGTGTTGCCTTTCGCCACATTCCCCACGGCGTAGTTCTCGCCGGCGCGCGAGAAGAATGCCACCAGTATCTTCTTGCTCCCGCCCGCCGACTTTACAGGGCCGTTCTGCGAACACGAAGCGACGGGCAGGCCGCCCGCCAGAATAGCGGCGGCGATGGAAACGCCCCGCTTCGCCGCCGCCTGCCGCAACGCCCCGCCCTTGCGGAGAGGGCGGCGCGGAGCCTCCTGCTTGTTCCCTAATTTCTCTTTCATGGTCTCTGATTGTTTAATTGTTTAATGATGTGTTTGCCAATGTGTCCGGAGCCCTTTCAAAAATCCCCGCTCCGCTTCGTACATCTGTAGGGAATCGAACCCTAATCTGAAGAACCGGAATCTTCTATTCTATCCATTGAACTACAGATGCCCGTTTTCAAAACAGCGTTCCGCCGCTTCCCGGAGCGGCGCGGCGGAGGCCTGTCTCAAAGCCGCTGCGCCGCGACGGCCTCCGGCGTGCAAAATTAGCGAAAAC
>CAZLLM010000289.1:0-2868 GCA_964560405.1 uncultured Prevotella sp. | reverse complement strand
AAATTGTCTTATATGAGAGTTGAGGTGAGATTATAAGAGAGTTGGGATGCCGCCCCCGCACGGCTTTATAAAACCAGCTTCCGGCCGTAGATGTAATCGTATTCCTCGGGGACGAACACGTCGAATCCGCTTCCGTGATGCAACGTTATCTCCCCGAAATACAGGCGCCCGTCCACGTCGTAAAAATCCACGCGGACGTATTTGAACAGTCCGGCTATCTCCTTCCCTATTCTCTTCATCTCGCCGAACGACGGCGGCGCGGGGATTTCCGCGCCCCTGACCGGCTCCTGTTCCGAGGCCGCCCGCTTTTTCACCCATGAGAACATCAGCGGGTTCCAGTCCTTGTCGTATATGTTCCGCTTGTTCGCCCCCTCGCGGTCAACCGACACGTACACGAACTCCAGGTTCCCGTTTATGTAGTGCAGCTTATAGTCGTTAGGGATTTTCCCCTCTTTGGTTTGCAGCAGTCTCTCGACTACTATCTGCCTCCTGATATTCTTATACTGCCACTCCTGCGACGTCCGGTAATAGTCGCGGAGCAGCCACCAGTGGCATTCTCTCTGTATGCGCTTCCAGTCAGCTTCCGCCGCGTCTCTCAAAATGACGTAGTCGCCCGATGTGTGGTTCGCTTTGATTATGCACGGGAACTCCCTGATGTTCCCGGCGTTGATCTCCCGCCAGTCGCAGGAATGGAAAATCAGGGGTATCAGGCACTCGCCGCCGAATCTTTCCGCCATCCACTCCCTGACCGCATACTTGTCCGCGCAGACCGTATGGAAGTCCTTATGCTCGTATAATTTCAGCCACTGTATTTTCTCGTTCAGGGTCTGCGGATTGCGCAGGTCCGGCTCCCGCCCGAATGTCTTCCTGTATTTCCGCCTGACGGCGGATTCGCCGCTGCGAAGCGAAAAGCGGAAGAACAGCGCCAGCCTGGAACAGACAAGCGCCGGGTAAAACACGAAGGCGTTCGCACGCGAACAGCGGCGCAAACAAGCTTTTATCCCGGTCATTCCCATATTATCTCTTTGAAATCATGTTTTTCCGCCCACGGCTGACGCCGCTTATACGACACGACGATCCCCGAGGGCACGCGGCTTAAGAGCGGCAGGTCGGAAGGGCTGTCCGAATACGCGGCCGCGGCGCGCTTATCCCAGCCCTCGCCCAGGCGCTCCCTTAAAAGCCGCAGCTTGCGCCTCCCCATGCAATCGGCTGTCATGCGGCCGAGGCACGCCCCGTCCGCGCCGAACGCTATGTCGGAAGCGATGTACCCGCTCAGCCCGTAGCAGCTGGCGAAATGCCTGATGTATACGCCGTAGCCGCCCGAGACGATCCAGACCTCATCACCCTGCGCTATATGCCGCTTCATGGCGGCCAGGACAGGCCGGATTACGGCCGGCTTCAGCTCGTCTTCGAAATAGCTTTTCCCGAGGCGCTCGATCTCCGCGCCGTCCGCCCCTTTCAGCTGGGACAGCACCATCCTCTTGTGCAGGTTGTTGCCGGGGCAGATCACGCCAAGAAGCTTGAACAGGCGGAGCCTCTCCGCGGCAGACGTGATCTTGTGCAGACGGATCATGCGTTTGCCGCGCAGCCTTTCCCGGCAGTAACCGACAAAGCGGTCGGCTGTCTGAAACCGGATGAGGGTTCCGCAGAAGTCGAAAAACACCATGCGCGGATTGTCTGCCATGGCTTACCGTCCGTAATACCGGGATATGACGTCGGCGGCGCGCCGCATTTGGGGCCCGGTCCCGATTGTTATTCTGAAGCAGTCGCAGACGCTCGGGCTCTGCGCCGTGTCCCTCACGAACACGTCGTTTTCCGCCAGATACCGCAGCGCCGACATTTTCTCGTCACGGGTCTTGAACCTGACAAGCAGGAAGTTCCCGCATCCGGGATATATCCTGATATGCTCCCGGAGCGGCCGCATCCGCTCGGTGAAGTCCGCTTTCGCACGGAGGACCTCCTGCACATATCTCCGCATATACGGGATGTCGTCCAATGCCGCGGCGGCGGCTTCCTGCGCAAACGTGCTCAGGTTCTTCGGGTTGCGGATCCGGTTGATGAACGCCACGTTGTCTTTCGAGCCGATCAGATACCCTATCCTGAAATTCGCCAGCGCGAAGGCTTTCGACATAGTCCGCGAAATGAGGATGTTTTCGTATTCCAGCGCCAGGTCCTTCACGGTCAGCCCCGAAAATTCATAATACGCCTCGTCAATCAGGAACAGCGTGTCCGGGAAAGACCGCAGCAGCGATTCGATGTATTGCGCCGTATGCAGGTTGCCCGTGGGGTTGTTCGGGTTGCAGATATAGACAAGAGCCGGCTCCTTCGAGACAATGTCGGATTCGAACCGCGAAGCGTCGAATGCGAAGTCTTCCGTATAGTCGGAATAAAACACCGCCGCGCCGTTCGCCTGGCACGTAAGCCGGAAATTGTCGTATGACGGGCCTAAAATCATCACGGGGTCGCCGGCGCTGATGTAAACCTTGCACAAGTATTCGTGCAAGGCGTCGCTGCCGCTGAAATATTGTATGTTCTCAGCCGGCAGGCCGACGTATGCGGACAGTTTCTCCAGCAGCTCCCTATTATAAGTCGCGGGGTAAAGGTTGAAGAAAGAGGGCCCTTCCAGCAGCGATTTCAGCCTTTCCGCCACCAGCGGCGTCGGCGGCGCTGTCGCCTCGTTCCAGTCGAGTTTCAGGATGCGGGACCGCTCGGCGCTTCCTACCGCCCATATCTTGTGAGAAGCCAGCTTGTACGGCTTCAGATTCCGCAAATACTTGTTGGGGAATTTCATGATACGGTTTCCTGTTTTAATGGCCCTCGGCAGGGGAGGCCGCTATCCCCTGCATGGCGCAATAGCGCCTGAACTGC
>CAZLLM010000288.1:0-2875 GCA_964560405.1 uncultured Prevotella sp. | reverse complement strand
CCGCCGACGGCGGGCGAAAGCATGCGGCGGTATCGCTGCGGGTCGCCGAGCACCGCGAGTGCCGTTTCGAGCGTCCTGTCTCCGTT
Source organism: uncultured Prevotella sp. (assembly GCA_964560405.1). Taxonomy (GTDB): domain Bacteria; phylum Bacteroidota; class Bacteroidia; order Bacteroidales; family Bacteroidaceae; genus UBA6398. The sequence continues at coordinate 2,789 of CAZLLM010000288.1, read as the reverse complement.
GAGCGCGTTCCTTACAAAGCCTTTCCTGTAATAATAGCGCAGCATTATCTCGCCGTTGAGGAGCTTTTTGATTTGGGGCTTCCAATGCTCGAAGTCGTAGTCTTCGTCGTGCGTGAGCTTTGCTTTCAGGCTGTCGATTTCCGCATCGGTGTCGTAGCCTTCGAATTTGGCGATTTTCTTAAGGTTGTCAAGGATTTTGACGCTCTGGCGGTCGTATGTGAAGCCTTTCTCCTTGGCGTAGCGTTTGAATTTCTCGTACTCTTCGTCGCTTATGTCGAAAGTTTCGGGAGGAGCGGCCGTCTCGTGCCGCCGGACGTAGCCTGTGACGAAATCGAACAGCACGTCGCTTGTGGCCATGCCGGGTGAGAGGTATAGCACTATGTTCGCCACGCTGTCGACATTGACCACGCTGTCGGGCGTTATCCCTCCGCCGTCGCGCACCGGACGCCCCGCTTCGGTGCGGAAAACGCTCGTGAGGCTGTCGGGGATGCGGTTCGCCGCGCCGTCGACAGCGCGGTGCGAGTAGTCTATGGCCTGGATGCAGCGTCCTGATGGTATGTAATACTTGCTTGTCGTCACTTTCAGCACTCCGTCGTAGGGGAGCGGCAGGGTCTGCTGCACAAGCCCTTTGCCGTAGGTGCGCGTCCCTATGATGACGGCGCGGTCGTAGTCCTGGAGCGTGCCGGCTGTTATTTCCGACGACGAGGCCGTGATGCCGTTCACCAGCACTGCGAGGGGGATGTCCGGGTCAAGGGCTTCGCGCTGCGTCTTGTATGTTTCGTTGGCCGGTTTCACCTTGCCTTTCAGCTCCACCACGGTTTTGCCTTTTCCGATGAAGAGATTCACCAGCTCAATCGCCTCCTGCATTGAGCCGCCGCCGTTGTTGCGCAGGTCGAGCGCTATCTTCGCCGCGCCTTTCTGCTTGAGGTCGATGACCGCCCGGCGCACTTCCGCCGCCGCTCCTTCAAGGAACGAAGAGAGGCAGATGTAACCTACATCGTCTCCAATAATCCCGCTGTACGTAACTAAGGGGGTCTTTATAGCCTGCCGGGTGATCTTTATTTCCTGCGGCTTGTCGCCGCCAGGACGCATTATCTTCACGATGAAGCTCGTGCCCGGCTCGCCTCGCAAGGCGTTGCTCACCGATTCTGTGAACTTCCCGACATCCTGCTCACCTTTCGGGCCGAATTCTTTCCCTGCTATGCTGAGAATAACGTCGCCGGCTTTCAGCCCGCTCAGAGCGGCGGGCGTACCTTCGAAAGGCTCGGAAACGATGCACCGGTCTTCGTCCGCGGAATAATGTATCATCGCGCCGATGCCCGCGTACTTGCCCATAAGCATCTGCCTCAAGTCGTCGCGCTGGTCGTCCGCGAAATACTCTGTATAGGGGTCGAGGGTGTTCAGCATTGACGCGGCGGCCTCGTTTACCAGCCTGGCGGCATCAAGAGTGTCCACATAGTAAAGGTCGAGCTGCTTGAACAGGCTGTTGAACACTTCGAGATTCTTAGACACCTCGAAGTTATGGTTCTCTTGCGCCGCGGCTGGCGGCGCGAGCCACGCCGCTAACGTGATTAATTGCAATGTGCGTTTCATCTTATGTTTATGTCGTTTTGCTCTGATTGCAAATCTCGCCGATGCGGCACTGCACCTCGCGCCATGTTTCATCGGGCAACACCGTGCCGGTGACCTGTATCACGGCGGCTGCAAGCTCCGTACCCGCTTCGAGGCACCGCGCAAGCGGGCAGTCGCGCGTCAGAGCGTACAAGAATCCCGCCGCGAAGAAGTCGCCGGCGGCTGTGGCATCGGTTACGCGGCTCACTTTCCCTGCCGGACGGGCTGCCTTTTCAAAAGTTCCAGGAACAGCGGCACGGCGGGCGGCTATCGCACCTCGCGCGCCGAGCTTCACCACGGCAATATCGCAAAGCCCCGCGATGCGTTCCAGCGCGGCGGCGGGTTCAAGTCCGGTGAAAGCGCGGCTCTCGTCCTCGTTGGCAAACACGATGTCCGCGAAGTCGCGCACAAGAGCCCTAAAATATTCAAGGTCGGCCTCCACTACGTTATAGCTTGCCATATCGAGGCAAATCTTCATTCCGAGACGGCGGGCTATCGACACGGCACGGTTGATGAGGGAGTGATTCTGCACGAGATAACCTTCTATGTACAAGTACTGGTAGCCGGCGAACAGGCTGTCGCTCAAATCTTCCGCCGCAAGCTCCGCCGCCGCGCCGAGATACGTGGCGAAAGTGCGCTCTCCGCCAGGCAGGATGAACGTCAGGGCTGTCCCCGTCGCCTTGCCGGAACGCAGGAAAAAAGTGTCCACCCCAGCCGCACGGCACACGCTCTCGTGAAAACGCCCGTCGGCATCATCCCCGGTTTTCCCTATCAGTCCGGGATGCGCTCCTAAGCGAGCCAGCGCAAGCATGGTGTTCGCCGCCGCACCCCCTGTCGCCCGCGAGGGGCGGAGCGCGGCAGCCGCCCTGCTGACATCTTCAAAACGCCATTCGTCTATCAGCTGCATGAAGCCGACGGGAAGACGCATGGCGCGGAGCGCGGCCTCGCTGTCCGTGTGCGCCAGCACGTCAACAAGGATGTTCCCGATGCCCATTATTTTGCACATACGCCATTTTTTTATGCAAAGGTATTCCTAAATTCAAAAATAACGCTTACTTTTGCAGCGCAATTTGCTTAGTATGCTTCAGTAGCTCAGTTGGTCAGAGCACCTGACTGTTAATCAGGGGGTCGTTGGTTCAAGCCCATCCTGAAGCGCAAGTGTTAAGGGAAATGCCATT
>CAZLLM010000287.1:0-2876 GCA_964560405.1 uncultured Prevotella sp. | reverse complement strand
TGACGGCAAGCCGGAAGACTTGCAAGGATGCATGTAATAGAAAACGCCGGGCAACCGGCGGCATCCTAATCTTATACCGGATCAGGCAAAAGGTTGTCAATGTCTTTGACACGAAGGCTTATATTCTGCGGGTTCACACGCCTCATAGCAGAAAGGAATTGCCGAGAGCGGTAACGGTCCCGTCAGGCAATTACATTTTGAAGAAGCCTGGGGACGGGCATTTGACTGGGGATTTCATCAAAAAAGGTCTGACACAAAACAAGCCAGAAGGCAAGAGGGAAACCGGAGTACTCCGCACCGAAAAGAGCACTTGAATTCAGATTCGTAATGCCGCACTTGCTGAAGGGCTCTTCCTAACGCTTGCGGTTCGAGAAAAACAGCTAAATTCGCACATTGTCTGGGCGAGTGCAGTTTTCCTGCGGCTTTCCGCCTGCCGCTTAAACGAAACGAGGATGTCGGTTACCAAAACACGCCAGAAATTAGTGGACGTGGCGCGCCAGCTTTTCGCGCAACACGGGCTTGAGGCCACGACGATGAACATGATTGCGACGGCCTCGCAGAAAGGCCGCCGTACCTTGTACACGTATTTCAAGAACAAGGAGGAGATTTACTACGCCGTAATCGAGTCAGAGCTTGAGCTGCTGAGCGACAGGCTGGAGGAAATAGCTTCGAGGGACATGGACCCAGAGCAGAAGGTGGTGACACTCATTTATTCCCACTTGAGCATGATAAAGGAAGTGGTGATGCGCAACGGCAGCCTGCGAGCTGAGTTCTTCCGCAACATCTGGCTTGTGGAGAAAGTGAGGAAACGTTTCGACGCCGACGAGCAGGAGCTGTTTTGTAATGTGCTTCAGGAGGGCTGCGACAAAGGGCGGTTCCGCGTAGACGACATCCGGCTCATGGGCGACATCATACATTACGCGCTCAAGGGGCTTGAGGTGCCCTACATATACGGCCGCCTCGGGAAAGGCATGAAGCTCGACCGCAGCCGCCCGATTGTGGCGGGTCTTGTAAGGCGGGCGCTCGGCATGAGCCCGAGGTTCTGAAAAATGCGGCGGACGGCATAAACGCGAACATAACAAAACTTTTACAGAAATGGGATTACTTGACGGAAAGACGGCTCTTATAACCGGAGCCGCACGCGGCATAGGCAAGGCCGTAGCCTTGCGCTTTGCCGAGGAGGGGGCGGACATAGCTTTCACCGACCTCGTGATAGACGACAGCGCCAATGCGACGGAGAATGAGGCGGCCGCCAAAGGCGTGAAATGCAGGGGATACGCCTCCAACGCCGCCGACTTCGCACAGACGGCGGAGGTCGTAAGCAGGATAACAGAGGAATTCGGCTCGATAGACATCCTCGTGAACAACGCGGGCATAACGAAGGACGGCCTTATGTTGCGGATGACCGAGGCGCAGTGGGATGCCGTTATTGCGGTAAATCTGAAGTCGGCGTTCAACTTCATTCACGCCTGCGCCCCTGTAATGGTGCGGCAGCGCGGCGGGAGCATAATCAACATGGCGAGCGTCGTAGGCGTACACGGAAACGCCGGCCAGTGCAACTACGCGGCTTCCAAGGCAGGCCTGATAGCCCTTGCCAAGTCGATAGCGCAGGAGCTGGGTTCGCGCGGCATCCGCGCCAACGCCATCGCGCCCGGATTCATAGAGACGGCCATGACCGCGGCCCTTCCCGACAACGTCCGCAAGGAATGGGTCAGCAAGATCCCGCTGCGCCGCGGCGGGACGGTGGACGACATCGCCAACGCTGCGGTGTTCCTGGCTTCCGATATGTCAAGTTACATAAGCGGCCAGATCCTGCAAATAGACGGCGGCATGAATATGTGAAGCGGCCGCACGTCCGGCGCGGGCTGCGGCAGGCCATACGATCCGGAAGCTGCGGGAGGAAGCCGCACGGGGCGGCTTCCATGTGCGTAACCTTTGAAAACGGAAGTCTTATGCAGGTGGTTTATGAGGACAACCATATAATAATAGTCAACAAACGAGCTGGCGAGATAGTGCAGGGCGACCATACGGGCGACCGGACGCTGGCTGATGACGTGAAAGCGTACATCAAGGAGCGTTACGCAAAGCCCGGTGCGGTGTTCCTCGGCGTTGTGCATCGGCTCGACCGCCCGGCGCAGGGGTTGGTGATGTTCGCTCGCACGAGCAAGGCGCTTTCGCGCCTGAACGGAATGCTGCGACGCGAAGGAACGGTGCAGAAGACATACTGGGCGATAACCGCCTGCCGTCCCGGAAACGACGAAGGGCATATCGAGCAGTACCTTACGAGAAATGCGAAAAACAACAAGACATTCGTTTCGCGCGAGGGCGCGGAAGGCGCAAAACGGGCGGCACTCGACTACCGCCTCATCGCCAGCTCTGACAGATACTTCCTTTTGGAGGTGAGCCTCATTACGGGACGGCATCACCAGATACGCTGCCAGCTGGCAGCGATGGGATGCCCTGTGAAAGGCGACCTGAAATATGGCGCGCCGCGCAGTAACCCCGACGGCAGCATCGGCCTGCTGGCATACCGGCTGAAGTTCGAACATCCTGTAACGCACGCACAAATCGATGCCGTCGCCCCCGTACCCGACGACAAGCTGTGGAGAGTGCTGTCACTGTGCGTAAAGGGCGGCACGGATGGCCGTTCCTGAAAAGTGCCCGCCCTTTTCCGCAGGCGGCATCCGCGGCGTGCGGCCGCAGTAAGTTGCAAATGCGGCCGTCCAAGCATTATACGCCTGTTATAACATTGTTAAACACAAAGATAACCCTTGCCGCCGAATACGGTTTCACGGAAAAGCGCAAGGCTTCCGCGCATAATCCGTGCTTGGTATCTGCCGTCTGAAATGCTGCGCAATAAATCAGCAGGGCATAAA
>CAZLLM010000286.1:0-2902 GCA_964560405.1 uncultured Prevotella sp. | reverse complement strand
GGCGGCGAAAAAGCCGCCGGCGAAGCGGGGCGGGGACACGGGGAATGCGTACCTTTGGCGTATATCGCCGCAAATTATGGAGAAAGAAGCGTACGCCGTCCTGATTCGCGTGATGCCCGCGCTCGCCTGCGTCGTGTTCGCGGCGCTGTTCTTCGTCCGCGCCGGCTACGGGATGTTCGCGAGCCGGGCGTGGGGGTCTTCCGTCCCGAACAAGGCGGGGTGGGCGGCGATGGAAACCCCTGCCTTCTTCACCGTGCTTTGGATATGGCGGGGCAGCGCCGCGCGTTTCGAGATGCCGGAGCTTGTGTTTTTCCTCCTGTTCGAGTTGCATTATTTCCAGCGCGCCTTCGTCTTCCCGTTCCTGCTGCGCGGCAGGGGCAGGATGCCGGTCGCGATAGCGGCGATGGGGGCGCTGTTTAACGTCGCCAACGGCTTCCTGCTGGGCGAGAGCCTTTTCCGCCTCAGCCCCGCCGGCCTTTACACGGCTGACTGGCTCGCCCGGCCGGCGTTCTGGGCGGGGCTGCTCATGTTCGCGGCGGGCATGGGCGCGAACCTGCATTCCGACCATGTGATACGGAGCCTCCGGCGGCCGGGGGACACGCGGCACTACCTGCCGCGGAAAGGGCTTTACAGGCTGGTCACGTCGGGGAACTATTTCGGCGAGCTGCTCGAATGGACGGGCTTCGCCGTCCTCACGCAGAGCGAAGCGGCCGCGGTGTTCGCGGCGTGGACTTTCGCCAATCTCGCTCCGCGCGCCCATGCCATACGCGAAAGGTACATAAAGGAGTTCGGCAAGGCGGCGGTGGGGAACCGCAAGCGCCTCATACCGTACATTTATTAGCATATATAAAGAATGAACGCGACAAGGCTCTTCACGGAGGCGGCCATCGGCCCCCTGACTTTGAGAAACCGGACGATACGCTCCGCGGCTTACGAAAGCATGTGTCCGGGGAACGCCCCCTCGCGGCAGCTTACGGAATACCACCGCTCTGTCGCGGCGGGCGGCGCGGGGATGACGACAGTGGCTTACGCCGCCGTCGCGCGGAGCGGGCTTTCCTTTGACAGGCAGCTGTGGATGAGGAAGGAGATAGTGCCTGAGCTGCGCGGGCTGACCGACGCGGTGCATAAGGAGGGCGCGGCGGCCAGCATACAGCTGGGGCATTGCGGCAACATGTCGCACAGGAAGACGTGCGGCGGGACGCCCGTCGGGGCGAGCGGCGGCTTCAACCTGTATTCGCCCACTTTCGTGCGCCGCCTGCGCAAGGACGAGCTGAAAAGGCTGGCGCAGGATTTCGGCGATGCCGTGAGGCTGGCGAGGGAGGCGGGATTCGACGCGGTGGAAATACACGCGGGGCACGGCTACCTGATAAGCCAGTTCCTGTCGCCTTACACGAACCGCCGCAGCGACGAATACGGCGGCTCGCTGGACAACCGGATGCGCTTCATGGACGAGGTGATGCGCGAGGTGACGGAGGCTGCGGGCGGCGGCATAGCGGTTCTGGTGAAGATGAACATGCGCGACGGCTTCAAAGGCGGGATGGAAACGGACGAAAGCCTGCAGGTAGCCCGGCGGCTGGTCAGCGACGGGGCGCAGGCCTTGGTGCTGAGCGGGGGGTTCGTGAGCAGAGCCCCGATGTATGTGATGCGCGGCGCGATGCCGTTGAAGGCGATGACACATTACATGGACTGCCGGTGGCTGAAATGGGGCGTGCGCGCAGTAGGGCGGATGATGATGCCCGCAGTCCCTTTCGAGGAGGCTTATTTTTTGGACGACGCACTGCTGTTCAGAAAAGAGATAAAGGAGGTGCCGCTCGTCTATGTGGGCGGCCTGGTCGCTCGGAAGAAGATAGAGGAGGTGTTGGGCAAAGGCTTCGAATTCGTCCAGATGGGCCGCGCCCTGCTCCATGAGCCGGGCTTCGTGAACCGCATGAAAGGCGACGAAAACGCCCGCTGCGGCTGCCGGCACAGCAACTACTGCATAGCTCGCATGTACTCGCTCGACATGGCATGCCATGCGCATGTCAGGGAACCCCTGCCCGCAGGCATTCTGAAAGAGATAGAAAGGCTTGAACGCGAAGCGTAAATGAGGAAAACGGCCATCATCACGGGCGCGGACGGCGGAATGGGTACGGAAATCACCAAGGCCGCAGCCGCGGCAGGCTGCCGCACTGTCATGGTGTGCCTCACGAAAGAAAGCGGGGAGGAACGCCGGCGGCAAATCGCCGAAGCCACGGGCAACACCTGCATAAAAGTGCTGGAAGCGGACTTGTCGTCCATGAAAACGACTGCCGCCCTCGCAAGGCGCATACTTAACGAAGGCGCGCCCGTAGACCTGCTGATGAACAACGCAGGCACATTAAGCAGGCGCTTCGTGCAGACGGACGAAGGCTTTGAATACACCGTAGCCGTCAATTATCTCGCGCCCTTCCTCCTGACGAATATGCTCGCGCCTCTTATGCGCGCCGGCTCAAGGGTGGTCAATATGGTGTCGTGCACCTACGCGGCGGGGAAAATAGACAACCGCTTCTTCTCGCACGGACGCAAAGGCTCTTTCTGGTGGATACCCGTTTACAGCAACACCAAGCTGGCTCTGTGGCTTTTCACCAAAAGCCTCTCGCTGCGGCTCAGGGAAAAAGGCGTCTGCGTGAACGCAGCCGATCCGGGCATCGTGTCCACGCCGATGATAAGCATGGGGATGTGGTTCGATCCCCTGACCGACATCTTCTTCCGCCCGCTCATCAAGACTCCCAGACAGGGAGCCTCCACCGCCGTAAAGCTGCTGCTGGACAGCGGTATGGAAAACGTGACCGGCGAGATGTTCGCCGGAGGGAAGCGGCGGAAACTGCGGCCTTTCTACAAAAGCCACCCCCTCATGCAGCCGCTTTGGGACGCGACCGCGCAG
>CAZLLM010000285.1:0-2903 GCA_964560405.1 uncultured Prevotella sp. | reverse complement strand
GCGGTTTTCGGCGCGACGCGGGGGCGGTTTCGAGGCTGTCGGCGGCCGCGCTTGCTTCTCCGCTTCGGCTGGAGCCGCGCCTTCCGCCGGATTTTCGCTATCTTTACGCCCGCAAAAAAGACGCTATGCTTTCGCTCCCCTGCGCCAAGATAAACATCGGGCTGAACGTAACGGGAACGCGCCCCGACGGTTACCACGACATAGAGACCGTGCTCTACCCTATCCCACTCACCGATGTGCTTGAAATATGGGAGCGGGGCGACGGGGCGGAAGACCTGCAGATAACGGGCATGCCGGAGGGCGCGGACCCGCGGCGCAACCTCGTCTGCGCGGTGTGTTCCGACTTGCGGAGCGAATTCCGGCTCCCCCCTCTCTCAATCCGCCTTTACAAGAGGATACCCGTAGGCGCCGGGCTGGGAGGCGGGAGCAGCGACGCGGCCGAGGCGCTCAAGGCGGTAAACGAAATGTTCTCGCTCGGCATGGACGAGGACGAGATGGAAAGGCGCGTGTCGCGCTATGGGGCGGACTGCGCGTTCTTCATCCGCAGGAAGCCCGTTTTCGCCGAAGGCGTCGGGAATGTGTTCTCGGAAATCTCCGTAAGCCTCAGCCGCAAGTTCATCGTGCTTGTAAAGCCGGCGGCGAGCGTCAATACGCGCGAGGCGTACTCTTGGATGCAGGCGGGGCGCACGAGCCGCAGGCTGCGGGAATGCGTGGAAAGCGGGATCGGGAACTGGCGGGCATCCGTGGGGAACGACTTCGAGGCGGCCGTATTCCGCGCCCGCCCCGAAATAAGGGCGATCAAGGAGACGCTGTACGACATGGGGGCGGAATACGCCTCGATGAGCGGGAGCGGAAGCGCCGTCTACGGCATATTCGGCCGCCCGGCGGAAGAGGCGGCGGAGGTGTTCGCCGACTGCTTCGTGTTCAGGAAACAACTGAGATAGGCGCGCCGCAGGATATGGTATACTATTTTTCAGGGACAGGCAACAGCAGGTACGTGGCATGCCGGATAGCCGCGCTTACGGGCGACAGGGCTCTCGACATCGCAGACGCTCCGGCGGACGCGGGCGGCGGGAACCGGGCGTTGCTCGGGATAGTCTTCCCCGTCTACGGCTGGCGCCTCCCGAAGATAGTAAGGCGTTTCTGCGGGACGCTTGACGGCGAAGCCGCCGGCGGGCGCTTCGTCTACGCCGTGCTGACCTGTGGCACTGACACGGGCAAGGCTTTCAGGCTTCTCCGGCGGCGGCTGCGGGAACGCGGGATGCGCACGGACAGTGCCTATTCCGTCATCATGCCCGACGTGTATGTCTGCCTCCCCGGCTTTGACGTCGACAAAGACGGGCTGAGGAAAAGCAAATACGACCGAGCGGCGAGGCGCATACTCGGAATAGCGGACGACATAAACGCCCGCCGCAGGCGCATTGACGTGTTCGAAGGCGCGTTCCCCCGTATTAAGACGTACCTGCTGGGAACGCTTTTCTTCCGCTTCCTCGTAAAGGACGCGCCTTTCAACGCCTCCGCCGGATGCGACGGCTGCGGAGCCTGCAGGCTGGCGTGCCCCGTCGGCAACATCGCCTTCAAGGGCGGCCGCCCCTCATGGATGGGGAAGTGCGAGGGCTGCCTGAACTGCTACCACTCATGCCCGCGCCACGCCATCAACTTCGGCAGGAGCACCCTGCGGAAAGGGCAGTACACGTTCCTGCGGCACGCCCGCGAGATGAGGGAGAGCATGGGCGCGGCGGCGCGACAGGCGGAGCCCGGACGCGGATGACGCGGATAAAACGGCGGACATGAAGATACTGCTGCTTGGAGAGTACAGCAACGTACACTGGTCGCTCGCCTGCGGGCTGAGAAGGATCGGGCACAGCGTAACGGTGGTTTCCGACGGCGACGGCTGGAAAGACTACCGCCGCGACATCGACGTGCGCAGATACAGCCTCGGGCTGCGCGGCACCGCGGCCTTTGCGCGGCGACTGATTAAGGCGCTCCCGGAAATGAAAGGCTACGACGTGGTGCAGATAATCAACCCCGTCTTCCTCCCCCTTAAAGCCGGGAAGGTCTCATGGATATACAACTGGCTCCGCAAGCGCAACAAGTCGATGTTTCTCGGAGCCTTCGGCATGGACCACTTCTGGGTGCGCGCAGGCTGCGACTGCAAGACTTTCCGTTACAGCGACTTCAATTTCGGCGGCGCAATCCGGCACGACGGGGACAACGACATCTGGATAAAGGAATGGGGAAGCGGCGCAAAAGGCGTGCTCAACCGCCAGATAGCCGAAGACTGCGACGGGATAATCGCCGGGCTGTACGAATACTACGTCTCCTACAAGCCCTATTTTGAAAGCAAGCTGGAATTCATCCCGTTCCCCGTCGACCTCCGCTCCCTCACGCCGAAAAGTGCCGCCCCTCACAGGCGCGTGAGGTTCTTCATAGGAATACAGAAAAGCCGCAGCCGGTACAAGGGCACCGACATCATGCTGCGGGCGCTCGAAAGAGTGGTGAGCGAACACCCCGGCGAAGCGGAGATGGTGAAAGCCGAATCCGTGCCGTTCGAACAATACCAGAGCCTCATGAACTCATGCGACGTCATCCTCGACCAGCTGTACTCCTACACCCCCGCGATGAACGCGCTCACGGCAATGGCGAAAGGAATAGTGGTCGTAGGCGGAGGCGAGGAGGAAAACTACAGCATACTGAACGAGAAGCGGCTGAGGCCCATAATAAACGTGCAGCCCTGCGAGGCGAGCGTCTACGAAGCTCTGAAAGACATCGTCACCCGCAGCGGACGCCTCCCCGCACTTTCGCGGCAAAGTGCCGAATACGTCCGCAAGCACCATGAAGCCGGCAAGGTGGCGCGGCGGTACGAGGACTTCTGGCGGCGGCGCATGGAAGCGAAGGCGAAG
>CAZLLM010000284.1:0-2933 GCA_964560405.1 uncultured Prevotella sp. | reverse complement strand
ATGCTGCCCCGTCCCGTCAGGGAATACGGCGCGGGGTATCTGCGCCTCCGCCGGATGAATCCGGGCCGCACGAAATCGGAAATACTGCGTAAGGGGGTAATCATCCGGGCGGGCCGCGGCGAAGACAGGCGGGAAGACTATGTAAGGCAGCTCTCGCAAATGGCATGCAGGCTGCGGTTCAGCACGGACGGTTATTATGTCTATCCGTTCGACCCTCTGGCGATACGGCTGCTCCCCAGGGGGATCACGGGGATATGCAGTGTCACGGCGGATTTCGGGAAGATCCTTAAAAGCGACCTGAACGCGCTGCGGCGGGAGACGGAAGCGTGCGCGGACAGGCGCTTCGCGGCGGCGGAGGCGGGGGTCATCGACGCCGTCAAACGTCTGTCGGAGCGCGTTGCCTCCCGCCTTTCGCAGGCGGCCTCCGGGCGCACACGGACATTGCGGGCGTATTTCCCGGCGATGCTTTACCGTGCGCCGGAAAGCTTGGACGAGGCGGTGCAGAAGCTGCTGTTCTATAACGCCTTGTTCTGGCAGGCCGGACACCGGCATATCGGGCTCGGCCGCCTGGACAAGATCCTGCATGAATACTACGAGCGGGACGCGGCATCAGGCCGGCTCAGCCGTCTGGAGGCGAAAGAGCTGCTGCGACAGATGATTCTTACGCTCGGCAGGGATACGCTCGCCAAAAGCGTGTGCCTGGCCGGGGACACAGGGCAGTACATCCTGCTGGGCGGGGTTGACGATGACGGCGAAACAGTGCAGAATGACCTGACGCACATGTTCCTTGAACTCTTTACGGAACTGGACATCCCCGACCCTAAGCTGATCCTGCGGGTCAACGCGGCGACGAATGACGAAGTCTGGAGAGGCGCGGTCCGCTGCGTTTCGACCGGCTGCGGCTCTCCGCTGCTGATGAACGAGGGCCCGGTCATGGAGAATATGGCGCGGTTCGGATACGACGCGAAGGATGTCGTACAGGCAGGGACGTCGGCCTGCTGGGAGCCGCTCGTCATCGGCAAGTCGTTCGACCAGAACAACCCGTTCCGCAGCGCCTCCCCACTGAAGGCTCTCAACGGGCTGATGCTTGCCGGCCGCGAGGAGTTCCCCTCATTCGGGGCGCTGCTTGCCGCCTACAAGGAAGCGTTTGCGGAGGAGCTGAAAAGCGTGGTGCGGGACATCGAGTTCGACTGTTCGCCGCTGTTCTCCTTGTTCTTCGACGATTGCATACGCCGGGAGAAGGATTTCACGCAAGGCGGGGCGGTCTACGCCTATCACGGAGCGCAGGTCGTAGGCCTGCCCAATGCTGTCAACGCCCTGCTTAACATCGAAGAGCTCGTGTTCAGGCGGGGCTTGTACACGCTTGGCGAGTGCCGAGAGGCGATGCGGAGCGATTTCGTCGGGCATGAGGGCCTGCGCGCCGCGCTGCTTGCGGGGGAGAGGAAATACGGTTCGACGGACGAAGGGGTCGTCGCCCTTACAAACGAGCTGATGCGATTCGCCGGCGGCGTGATGTCCTCCTGCACCTGCAACGGGGAAAGGATCAAAGTGGGGTTCAGCTCCCCGAGCTACATAAGCTCGGCCGAAACGGTCGGCGCTTCGCTCGACGGCCGCAAGGCGGGAGACCCTTTCGCCGTGCACATTTCCCCGGTCTCATCGTCGATAGACATTCCGGAAATAATCGACTTCGCGTCGCAGCTGGACTACGGCGGGAACCGGATAAACGGGAACGTGGTGGATTTCATCCTTCCGCCGTCATACGTGAAAGAGCCGGAAAAGCTCATGGCGATACTGAAAAACGGCTGCGAGAAGGGCATCTTTGAATTGCAGCTTAATGTCTTGGACAGGCGAACCTTGGCTGACGCCAAAGCTCATCCGGAGAAATACCCGAATCTGATAGTCCGCGTATGGGGGTTCAGTGCCTATTTCAACGACCTGCCCGAAGCGTTCAAGGACAACCTGATACGCCGCGCAGAGGCCTATGCGACCGCTTAAAGTGTCCTCCGTGCAGCGCGGGTGCGTCCACGACGGCCGCGGCGTCCGCACGACTGTATTCCTTAAAGGATGCGCGCTGCGCTGCCCGTGGTGCTGCAACCCGGAGATGATGTCGGACGGCGATGAGGTCTTTATTGACGAGGGCAGATGCTTGAGAAACCGAAACATTGCGGCGCGTTTCTGCGCGCCCTGCGAGCGGCGCGGCGGCGGCAGGCCGGTCGCGGAATGCCCGTTGCGGACAGGGGAGCCTGTCGCCAGGTACTATTCGGCGGAGGAGCTGTACGGGATGCTGGCGAAGGATGCCGCCTTGTTCTCCCGGACGGGCGGCGGAGTGACCTTTTCGGGCGGCGAGCCGCTGCTGCAGTCCGAGGCGCTCCTGCCCCTGCTGCGGAAGCTGAAGCGCGGCGGCATCGACATTGTGTTCGAAACCGCGCTGGCCGTCCCGGCGGAGAGCGTGGCCAATGTGTTGCCTTTCGCGGACGGGTTTCTGGTTGACATAAAATTGCAGCCGCAGATGAAACTGCATGATGCGGCGTACATCGGCCGGATGAAGTCGCATTACTCATTGCTGGAAGGCCGCAGGCTTGCAAGCCGTATGGTCTTCGTAAACGACATGGCGGGACATCGGGAGAAGATAGTCTCAGTGTTGAAGTATCTGGGCATCAGTCAGCTGGAATTGCTTTTGTGCCATAACCTCGGCGCGAAGAAATACGAGAAACTCGGCCTGCCGTATGCGGATTACTCGGCGGACAGGGGTCTTATGGCGGAGTTTTCCGCGTGTCTGTCCGCCGAAGGAATACGCGTAAACGAGTTATATGTCTGATTATAAGATAAATACCCCTATACGGCGAATTCGGGACATCCGGGTCGGGTGGGATGGATTGACACGCTGAAGGTGCTGACCATGATACTGGTCGTTATGGGGCATTGCTCTTACT
>CAZLLM010000283.1:0-2940 GCA_964560405.1 uncultured Prevotella sp. | reverse complement strand
TGCCGCACTCTTAGTAAGAGTGCGGCATTGGCAGCGGAATTTAATAGCCTGTCCGTCTGGGGGTTCAGCGGTCCGAAGGTTATGAGTCGAAAGCGGCACACACGCCGGCAAACGGCAGAATTCCAAAGCGCGCTGACAGGAGGGTGTCCCTGTCGGTGAAAGGGAGAAAACGCCCTTTTCCATCCCCCGAAAACCTATGCAAGCACAGAGTACGGCAACTCAGGACGCCGGCATTTTCCGGGATCCCTCTGTCCTCCGCGACAGGCGGCCGCACTGGTATGCGCTGTGGGTATACCGCGGCATGACCGCGCCCATAGCCGCGCTGTGCGCGGAGGCCGGCACCGTAAGCTACCAGCCCGTCAGGCTCGCCGAGCGCTTCACGGAGGACGGCTTGGAATACCGCGAGGAGCCCCTCATTCCGAACCTGCTGTTCATAAGGACAACCGATAATGAGCTGGACTGCATCCGCCGCCGTTCCAACAACCGCAGCCGGGTCTATTGCCGGCCCGGGACGAGAGTGCCTGCGCCCATACCCGACCGCGACATGGAGATTTTCATGTTCGTGGCGAATAAAGGCTACAGAAAGCTCGAACAGGTGGAAATCCCGATTGACAGGGGCGACAAGGTGCGCGTAACCGACGGCATCTTCAAGGGCGCGGAAGGCTACATACGCCGCATACACGGCTCCCGCCGCTTTGTGGTAGCCATAGAGGGCGTGGCCGCCGTCGCAGTCACGCACATCCCGCGCGACTTCCTCGAACCCGCGACCCCGCTTGGGCGCGTTTAGCGGCAAAGCAGGGGCTTCTTACGGACAATATCATTCATTAACGGCAGTACGCCGGCATGCAGACGGAGGGCATGCAGTACGGCGCGGACGGCCGGTTGAGAACGGGCTGATATTCCTATGATACATATAACGGACAAGGCCGGCTGCTGCGGCTGCAACGCCTGCGGGGACATCTGCCCCAAAGGGGCGATATCTTACAAGACGGACATCGAGGGGTTCTGGTATCCTGAAACCGACGCGGGCAAATGCGTCGGCTGCGGACTGTGCGAAAGGACGTGCCCGGTAATCAACGCCGGCGCGCTGAAACGCAACGACCTGCCCCGGCCCGTTTGCTACGCCGCCGAGCACAAGAACCTTGAGGTCGTCTTCGACAGCACTTCAGGAGGCGCGTTTTCGGCCTTGGCGGATGTCATGTACAAAAGCGGCGGTTATGTCGGAGGCGCTGTCTTCAACGACGACTTCTCCGTCAGGCAGCACATCTCGAACGACAGGGAAGACCTGCCGCGCCTGCGGAGCTCGAAATACCTGCAAAGCCGCCTTGACGGCTTCTACCGGCAGGTACGGGATTTGCTGGAAGCGGGGGAGCAGGCTCTTGTGTGCGGCAGCCCGTGCCAGATGGCGGCCTTGCGGGCGTTCCTGCGGAAAGATTACGGCAGCCTGATTATCGCCGACTACATCTGCCGGGGCATCAACTCCCCGAAAGTGTGGCGGAAATACCTCGATTCATTCGAGGAACGCTACGGGCACAAGGTTGTTTACAGCAAGGCCAAATCGAAAGAGTACGGATGGCGGAACCTGACGCAGAAAGTCATCCTCGACAACGGGAAGGCGTACTACGAGACCAAAGACCAGAGCGATTTCGGCAAGGGTTACCTGCGGACAAACGCCTACTGCCGCCCGTCGTGCTACGCCTGCCGCTTCAAGGGGAGCCCGCGCATTGCCGACATAACGCTGGCGGACTTCTGGGGCGTGGAGCGCGTCTGCCCCTCCATGGACAAGAATCTGGGGACATCCCTCGTAATGGCCAACTCCCGCAAGGGGGAAGCGTTTTTCAAACGCGCGGAATGCCGGCTCAACTGCATTCAGATCCCTTTCGAAACCGTCGCGAGGGGAAACCCCATGCTGAACAAGCCTCTCGGCCCTCCGCGTGTGGACAGGGAGGCTTTTTTCCGCGACTTGGACGCGATGAGCTTCCTGCAGGTCGCCGAGAAGTACATCCGCAGGGGCGGGACATGGAAAAGCCGCCTGAAAGAAAGGCTGCTGCCGGCCGTAAAATGCGCGCGGGACATCATAAGGCAGACCCGGTGCAGGCCTTCGGCGCTGTACCGCCTCCTGCGGCACAACAAGCCGGGGGACTTCTGGCGGGGGCGCGTCCTCATCACCGCGCCGCACACAAGGCTGCGCCTGCGCAAGAACGCCCGCATTCATAAGGAAGGGCGCATGATACTCGGGCACAAGGGGCGGTACGGCCGCTCTTCCCTTGAGACAAGGCTGTACGTCGGCAGCGGCGGGACGCTGAACGTAGAGGGGGATGTGACAATAGGATACGGAGCCGATGTCGAGGTGTTCTCCGGCGCGACGCTGACCTTCAAGGGCGGGGCAGGCTCCAATATCGGGCTGACCGTCATCTGCGGAGAAAGGATTGAAATCGGCCGCGACGTGATGATGGGCCGCCACGTCACCATACGGGACAACAACGGCGGGCATTACATAAACCGCGCCGGGTACAGGAACGCCCGCCCGGTCGTAATCGGGGACAAGGCGTGGCTGTGCGAAGGCTGCACGATCATGCCGGGCGTGAAAATCGGGGACGGCGCCATTGTCGGGGCTCACGCTTTCGTAACGTCGAATGTCCCCGCTCACGCGATGGTGTCGGGGAATCCGGCCGTCATCGTGGATGAAGATGTTCTGTGGAAATATTAACCCTTAAAAAAAACGATTATATGGAACTGGACGGATTTATCGGAAACTTCAAGACCGTGTTCGACGACGAGGACCTGCCGGACATCAGCGGCGGCACTTTTTTCAAGGAGCTTGACGCGTGGAACTCCCTGTCGGCCCTTTCCCTGATAGCCATGCTCGACGAGGTTTACAATGTGACTGTTACGGGGAACGAGATACGCAACGCCGACACGATAGAGGACTTGTACGAA
>CAZLLM010000282.1:0-2944 GCA_964560405.1 uncultured Prevotella sp. | reverse complement strand
ATATAAATGCAGCGGGCAGTACCGCGCCCCTTGCCATGCCGCTTTCAGCCGGTTGCGCAAGATGCCTGCGGGACACGGCGGGGGGTGTTTTTAAGATTTCCCCTTATTTCGCTAAGGGGCGCGCTTTGGCTTGCGAGAGGCGCGCCTTGCTTCGAGGGCGCGAGGGGCGGAGTGGTTTTGCGGACGCGGGAAAAACGGAACGGGTGCGGGCGGAAACGGGAAAGGCGCGGCGGGCGAGGGTCATTTCCCGCCTTTGAGCCGGTTGTCGTCCCGGCAGAGCATCTGGCAGTTGGCGGCGGTGGTGGGCCCGCCTTTGCACCATGGCACGATGTGGTCGGCCTCCATCTCGCCGATTTCGAAGCGTTTCCCGCAGACGGCGCACTTCCCGTCCTGCCGGTGGTAGGCTTCGGTCTTCATCTTCGCGGAGAAGGCGCGTATGCTGAGATGCCTTTCCTCTCCGGAGAGGAGGTAGGGGTAGATGCCTTTCTTGCTGGTGACATCGTCGTCCATCATGAGGGCTTTGACCCGCTTTTCAAGGGCGGTGGCCGGATAGCTGCCGCCCTTGTGCCTGTTGTAGAGCGCGCCCCACTCCACTCCTCGCATCTCCCTCCTGTACACCGGGAACGTGCGCTGCACCCAGGCGATTACCTCCTGGAAGTACTGCCATTCAGCGTCCGCGTCGGGGCAGTGCTGGTGTGCGGCCATGTATTCGCGTATCTTATCGTCCGACTTGTCGCCGCATATCCACTCGACGACGGTACGGAAGTAGTCCTGCCTTATCGGGGAGCCTGTGAGGTACTTGCTTCCCAGATTGTACGCCGCGCAGGCCGACTTGCTGAATATTCTCTTCATCTCCGTTACCCACGGGCCTGGGTAGAGGGCGTTGTCGAGCTCCTGCGGGGTCAGCTTTTCGCCCGCGATGTTGATTGTCTCGAACCAGTGAGCCTTCTCCGTGTCCGTGCCGTTCTCGCAGACGTATATCTGAAGCCTGTATCCGAGGAAGCGGTCGCGCTGCTCTTCCGTGAGGTTGCCGTATCCCTTAGGTGTCCCGTCTATTTTGATGAAGAAAGAGCCCTCCCTGTAAGCGCAGATTGAGAGGGTGCGCTGCTGGCCGTCGAGCAGTTCGAAAGTGCCGTCGCCGTTCTTCGCCCAGTACATGACGTTGAGGGGGAAGTTCCTGAACACGGAGCTGATGACGGCAGCCTGCTTCTTTGCGTCATAGACGAACTCGCGCTGGTATTTGGGGCGTATGTTGAGCCTGCCGCCGTAGCCCGTGACACCTTCCTCGCCATTATCGGCGAACCCTTCAACAAGGTCTTTTATCTTGATTGCAAGAGGGTTTATTTCCATAAGCTGATGTCTTGGTTAAAATTCAGAGGCAGCGCGCCCCAGCCCGCCTGTTTCGGATAAAAATTCTGAAATAGAGGCGGTCTCCGTTAAGATAGGGGCGGTCGTATCTCGGATGTCCGGGTATGCGGATGCCTGCGGATGAAGATGCGCTTGAACACTCTACCGCCCCTACCAGAGCTTGTTTCACGGCGCTTCCCGAATGTATCAGACCATTAGAGAAGCCTTTCCCCTCGCTTTCGGTAGCCCCCAGTATCTCAAACTGTCCGGGGTTGTACTTGTTGAGGAACGTGATGGGCACGCCCATCACGCCGTCGTAGTCGGCGGGTATGTCGGCCGTCCTCGGCACCTCTATCGCATCATAGTTGTCGTACCTGGGGAACTCCTCTGGCGTGTACTTTTTATACAGTACCAGGTTCTCGTGCCGCTTGTTATGATCCAAGTTGGTGAACCAAGTAACTCCAGATACACGTATCATCCCTTCACGATGATTCCCCGCCGTAGCAACATCTTGATAATTGGATATGAAATGCGCTGCTCCTCCTTTGAAGCCGTAGCCGAGCCACAGCTTGTTCTCCATGATCAGCGGGAACACTTCCTTGTAGGTTATGGCGTTCTGCGGCCCTATTATCAGGAACTTCTTGCCGTGCCTGACGAGCTGCGCCACGTATTCGCGGAAGAGGGAGAAGGGCGGGTTGGTCACCACGATGTCGGCCTCCTCCAGCAGCCGGACGCACTCCGGGCTGCGGAAGTCGCCGTCTCCCTCAAGGAGGGGCGGCGGGCTCTGGCGCAGCATCAGCTCCACATCCCGCAGGTCTGTCGCGCCGTCGCCGTTGAGGTCTTTCATCTCGGTTATCTCTATTCTGCGGGCGGCCCTGGCGGGCTCTGCGGGTTCTGCGCCGAAGAGGGGCAGCTCCCGCCACGCCATGGGGCTGCCGCCGTAGCAGGTACACACCAGCTTCCTGAGCCTCCAGCTGTTGAAGCAGAGGGCGAAGAACTTGAAAAAGTTGCTCTCGTAGGGGTCGTCGCAGTTGCAGAGCACGGTCTTGCCCGCGAACAGGGGCTTGTAGTGCCGCAACTCGCTTGCTATGTCATCAAGCTGCGTGTAGAACTCGTCTTTCTTCGCTTTCTTGGCGTTGTTCAGATCCTTGTTTGCCATACCGCCTGTATGTTTCCCGCACGCCGTCGCATGGCTTCCGCGCCGCGCCAGCCCTACAAGGGGGGGGGGCGCGAGAGGGCGTGCCAAGCGCGAAAATAATAATTTCAGCTTTCTTTTGCGTTAGGAATCGCCGGTTATCTTCGCGATACCAGGCCTCGCATCTGAGAAGCGGTGCGGATTGCAGTCCCGCGCAAACACTATCAAATTCGAGATTTAATGAATATAATTCAATATCCTCTTACTGTCCGAAACGCAGTACGGCAGGCATTCCCCCGCGTGAAATCTTTTCGGAACTATACCATTAAGGCTTGCGCAATCCCATACTGCGGATGCAGGCTGCCGCCAAATCGAGGGGCTGGCGGGCGGTTCGGGGGCACTGCGGGCTGCCGTTTCCCGCCGCGTATTTCCCTCTCCCGCCCGCGGCTTCCCCACTTTCCG
>CAZLLM010000281.1:0-2946 GCA_964560405.1 uncultured Prevotella sp. | reverse complement strand
CTCCTTGCCGTAAGCAGCAGGGCGGAAAAGGGAACTCCGCCGACGGATGAAGGGCGGAATGTGTGCGGGCGAGGCGGTGCGCAAGGCGAGGAAAGGGAAGCCGGCAAGCGGACGGCGGGCGGCGGTAAGCCCGGAAATGCGTATCTTTGCGGGATTGTACGAAATGGGATTAGCGATGGGGCAGTGCATTCACGTGGCGGGCGCGCGGACGAACAACCTGAAGAACATAACGCTTGACATCCCCCGCGACAGGTTCGTGGTGATAACGGGCCTGTCGGGGTCGGGCAAGTCGTCGCTGGCTTTCGACACGCTTTACGCCGAGGGGCAGCGGCGCTACGTGGAGAGCCTGTCGGCCTACGCCCGGCAGTTTCTCGGGCGCATGCCCAAGCCTGACTGCGACATCATAACCGGCCTGCCGCCCGCCATAGCGATACGGCAGCACGTGGCGCAGTACAACCCGCGCTCCACAGTGGGAACGGCCACAGAGACTTACGATTACCTGCGCCTGCTTTACGCGAGGATAGGCAGGACTTTCTCGCCCGTCAGCGGGGCGGAAGTGCGCCGCGACACGGCGGACAGCGTTGCGGACGCCGCGCTTTCCTGCGCGCCAGGCACGAGGTTCGCCGTGCTCGCCCCCCTGAAAGTGCGGGGGGGGCGCACTCTCGCCGAGCAGCTTGCGGCGAACGTGCGGCAAGGCCTCACGAGGATAGACTCGGGCGGCGAGATAATTGACGCGGAGGAGTACGCCGCCCGCCCGGAGTGCGGCGCGGCGGAGGCTTTCGTGGTGATAGACCGCCTCAGCGTGAACGGCTCGAAGGAAACTGCGTCGCGGCTGGCCGACTCGGTGGAGACGGCCTTCTACGAGGGCGACGGCGAGTGCATGCTGCGCTTCTACCCCTCGCTGGAGCTCCGCCGCTTCTCGGTGCGCTTCGAGGCCGACGGCCTTGTGTTCGAAGAGCCGGGCGAGGAGATGTTCTCGTTCAACTCTCCCGCCGGGGCGTGCCCTGTGTGCGGCGGCACGGGGAACACGCTCGGCATAGACGAGGGGCTTGTAATCCCCGACAAGACGCGCAGCATCTACGGGGAAGCCGTGGCGTGCTGGCGCGGGGAGAAGATGGGCCTGTGGCGCGAAGAGTTCTGCCGCCGCGCAAGCGGGAACGGTTTCCCCGTATTCACCCCTTACTTCAAGCTGACGCGGCAGGAAAAGGATTTGCTCTGGCACGGCAGCGAAGAGGAACGCCGCCTTCCCGAGGGGAGGCAGGTAAGCATCGACGCTTTCTTCCGCATGCTCGAAGCCGACAAGTACAAGATACAGTACCGCGTGATGCTTGCGCGATACAGGGGGAAGACAACGTGCCCCGCCTGCCGCGGCACGCGCCTCAAGCCGCAGGCCTCCTGCGTGAAAGTGGGCGGCTGCGCTATAACGGAACTTGCGGAAATGTCCGTCGGCGCATTGCGCGGCTTCTTCGGAAGCCTCAGCCTCGGCGGTGCGGAACGCCGCATCGCGGAACGGCTGCTGCGGGAGATAAACGGCCGCCTGCGCTACCTTGACGAGGCGGGGCTGGGCTACCTCACCCTCAACCGCCCGTGCAGCACCCTCTCCGGCGGCGAAAGCCAGCGCATCAGCCTCGCCTCCTCGCTGGGCAGCAACCTGACTGGCTCGCTTTACATCCTCGACGAGCCCAGCGTAGGCCTTCACAGCCGCGACACCGACAAGCTGACGGGCATTCTGCGCGAGCTGCAACAGATGGGCAACACGGTGGTAGTGGTGGAACACGATGAAAGCATAATGCGCTCCGCCGACTACATCATCGATGTCGGCCCAGCTGCGGGGCGGCACGGCGGCAGGATTGTCTACGCCGGCGGCCTTTCCGGCATAAGGCCCGGCACGGAAAGCCGCACGCTGCGCTACCTTTCAGGCGAAGACGCCATACCCGTGCCGTGCAGCCGCCGGGCGTGGAACAACTGCATAGAAGTGAAGGGCGCAAGCGAGAACAACCTGCAAGGCATCAACGTGCGCTTCCCGCTCAATGTGCTTGCCGTGGTTACCGGTGTCAGCGGATCAGGCAAATCGACGCTTGTGCGCGACATACTTTTCAAGGCTCTCAAACGCAGGTTCGGCGAAACGGCAGGCCGCCCGGGAGAGTTCCTTTCGCTTGAGGGAGACCTCGGCGAGATAAGCGGCGCGGAGTTCGTGAGCCAGGAACCCGTGGGCAAGTCTTCGCGCAGCAACCCCGTAACCTACATAAAGGCGTACGACGCGATAAGGGAACTTATGTCGGAGCAGCCTCTCGCGGTACAGATGGGTTACAGCCCGGCGTTCTTCTCGTTCAACACCGACGGCGGGCGTTGCGAAGAGTGCAAAGGTGAGGGGACGATAAAGGTGGAGATGCAGTTCATGCCCGACCTTGTGCTTCCCTGCGACTCCTGCCACGGCAAACGCTTCAAGAGCGACATACTCGAAGTGAAGT
Organism: uncultured Prevotella sp.; assembly: GCA_964560405.1. Classification (GTDB taxonomy): domain Bacteria; phylum Bacteroidota; class Bacteroidia; order Bacteroidales; family Bacteroidaceae; genus UBA6398. Next base: position 475 of record CAZLLM010000281.1, on the reverse strand, counting down.
TCGCCGGGAAGAACATCCACGACATACTCGAAATGACTGTCGGGCAGGCTATCGGGTTTTTCGCCGAGAACGGGCGGAGCGGCATCGCCGCCAGCCTGAAGCCGCTGCACGATGTCGGGTTAGGCTACATAAAGCTCGGGCAGCCGTCGTCCACTCTTTCCGGCGGGGAGAACCAACGTGTCAAGCTGGCGTATCATCTCGGCCTGAAAAAGACCCAGCCCACGCTGTTCATATTCGACGAGCCAACGACGGGCCTGCACTTCCACGACATACAGAAACTGCTCGACTCTTTCGCGGCCCTCATTTCGCGGGGACACTCAATAATCGTGATAGAACACAACTTGGAGGTGATAAAATGCGCCGACCACATCATCGACCTCGGGCCCGAAGGCGGCGCAGGCGGCGGGCGGATTGTGGCAGAGGGAACGCCTGAACAGGTCGCCGCGAGCGGCTTGGGGTACACCGGACGCTATCT
>CAZLLM010000280.1:0-2948 GCA_964560405.1 uncultured Prevotella sp. | reverse complement strand
GTTCTCTCCTGTCTCGCTAAGGGGTGGTGTTTTGCTCTGCGAAGGCAATGCGGGCAGGCTGCGAGGCATCCATCGCTTCGCAGGCGCGGGAGAAAGGACTGGCTTCGCGAAGGCGAGCGGAAAACGGGGCGGTTGCGTCCGCTGTTTTAACGCTGCGAGTGCGCGGGACAAGGCGGAGAGGGCGCAGAATTAAGGGTGCGGGGCGGGGGCTTCAGCGGATTCCGGTGGCTTCCCGGCGGGTTGCGGAAGCCGTTTGAGGCGAAAGGGAGGCGTTTGAGGCGAAGGGGAAGCCGTTTGAGGCGAAAGGGAAAACGTTACGGGGATGCGCGGGGGGTGCCTACTTGTAGATGAGGGTGGTGAGCCGCTCCGGGTTGAACATCTCGCGGGCTACGGCCTGCATCTCCTGCGGTGTGACGAGGTCGATGCGTCGGCACAGCTCCTCCGTGTCGCGGTGGCGGTTGTATTGCGCGTAGGCCTTGCCCATTCCGAGGGCGTAGCTTTCCAGACGGTCGCGCGAAATCCTTATCTGCCCCTTTATCTGCTTCTTCGCCGCGCTGAGGCGCGACGGCGGGAGCGGCATGCAGGAGAGGCGCTCCAATTCGCGGGCGATGATGCGGCGGCAGCGTGATATGTCTTTTTCGTCGCAGCCGAAGTAGATGCCCCAGACGCCTGTGTCGGTGTAGGAGGACATGAAACTGTCGACGGTGTACACAAGCCCGTTCTTCTCGCGCAGCAGGGTGTTGAGGCGCGAGTTCATGCTCGGGCCGCCGAGCATGTTGCTTAGCAGCATGAGCGCCGTGCGGCGGCTGTCGTTGGCGTGAAAGCCGCGCGCGCCCGTCACCACGTGGGCCTGGTGGGTGTGCCGCTCCTCCGCCCTCTCTTCCGGCTCGTAAGGGGGCAGGGGGGCATCCGCTTTTTCGGCGGGCCCGGCGCCGAGCCCGGCCGTAGCGCGCTCCAGCATGCGCACGGCGCGCCCGAAGTCGGCTTTGCCGTAGAGGAAGAAGGCGGCGTTTGCGGGGCGGTAGAGGCTTCCGCTGAACCTGAGCGCGTCGGCGGTGGTGAAGGCTCGCAGCCGGGCGGCCTTGCCGAGTATGCTTCGCCCGAGCGGATGCCCTCTGAAGAGCATTCCTTCGAATTCGTCGAAGATGAGGTCGGACGGCGAATCCTCGTAGCTTTGTATCTCGTCGATTATCACCTCCGCCTCCTTGTCAATTTCGCACTGGGGGTAGGTGCTGCGGAACACCATGTCGGTAAGCACGTCTATGGCGCGCCTCAGCTCTTCGCGGGGCAGCGCGGTGTAGAACACGGTCTCCTCCTTGCCCGTGTAGGCGTTGAGGTCGCCGCCGACGCTTTCGAGCGCGTTGCTTATGCGCCACGGGCTCCGGCGCGCGGTGCCTTTGAAGGACATGTGCTCTATGAAATGCGCCATGCCCTCGCGGTCTTGCGGCTCGTGGCGCGTTCCGGCGTTGACGACGTAGCCGCAGTAGGCGACTTCGGTGGGCGCGGGCTCGTATATTATCCGCAGCCCGTTGGGCAGCTCCGCTGTTTCGTAAGTGTTCATTCCGTCGCAAAATTACACAAAAATGAAAGGACGCGGCCCGGCGGCATCGGAAAATGGCGCGGAACGGCGCGGCAGACGGGAGGAATGCATTAATTTTGGACGCAAGACAAAACGCACCGGGGACATTGCAAGCAGCATCGGATATATTTCAAACTGCATCGGACATAAACACAACAGGAAACATGAAAAAGGAAATCTCAACCAAGAACGCGCCTTTCGCCGCGGGCCCGTACAGCCAGGGGGTGAAGGCGGGCGGCATGGTGTTCGTGTCAGGGCAGCTGCCCGTCGACCCCCAGACGGGCAAGTTCCCCGGCAACGACATAGCGGAGCTGACGCGGTGCTCGCTCGACAACATAAACGCAGTGCTGTATGAGGCGGGGATGACATTGCGCGACGTGGTGAAGACAACCGTCTTCCTCACCGATATGCGGGACTTCGATAAGATGAACGAGGCCTTCGCGGGATATTTCGCCGACATCCCGCCTGCGCGCTCCGTCGTGGCCGTGTCGCGGCTGCCGAAAGGCGCGAGGATAGAGATAGAAGCCATAGCCGCAAGCGACTGACATGAAAAACATCGGAGTGTTCTGCTCTTCGCACAACGGCATAAACCCGGAGTACGCGAGAGCGGCGGAAGCGCTCGGGCGCGAGATTGGCAGGCGGGGGGCTAACTTGGTGTACGGCGGCTCATCGTGCGGGCTCATGAAAGTGCTGGCCGATGCGGTGCGCAAGTCGGGCGGACGGACTACGGGCGTCGTGCCCCGCATCCTTGCGGAAAGGCATCTTGAAGGCGACTCCGACGTAACGTTCTACTGCGAAAACCTTGACGACCGCAAGGGGACAATGATCCGCGAGGCTGACGTGTTCGTCGCCCTGCCCGGCGGAATAGGGACGCTTGACGAGATTTTCACCGTGGCAGCTTCGAATCACATAGGCTACCACAGGAAGAAAGTGATATTGTACAATGTGAACGGCTTCTGGAATCCGCTGCTGGACATGATGGAGCATCTCAGGCTCGAAGGCATGACAGGGCTCGCGATTGGCCGCATAATCGAAACGGCCGGCTCGCCGGAAAGTCTGTCGGCGAGGCTCTTCGGGGAATAGCCCCCGCCAAGGACATACCCAGTTCCGCATAAAGCGTCCCTGACGTATTGAAATATAGAAACGTAGAAGCCCGGGTACAAATAGGTATTGGGGGATTTTTTGGAACAAGTCCCTGTCGCTTCAGAGCAGGCCAAGAGAGGGAATGCCACGCACGACGACTGGGGCGGAAAGACAACAGCTTCCCTCGGTTCACTGAAAATCTCTTATCAGTAATTCTTTGATTATAATCTCTAATATAACGTGAGTTCGATGAATTATAATTGTCTATAAATTTGGTGATTAGCGA
>CAZLLM010000279.1:0-2950 GCA_964560405.1 uncultured Prevotella sp. | reverse complement strand
AATCCGGGATGCGCCGTTGTCTTCGCGTACCGTCCGATAGCGATACTGAAAATGAGTATTGTTTCTCAATTGCAAACCTTAAAGGTGCTGTTCCGTTTGAAAATATGTCAGGCATATCACAGAACGCATTCGGACGGGCATATCTGAAACCGTGTCAAAGACGCTTCGCCGCGCCCGACACCTTGCCGCGGGCATCATACGGTCGCGGCCTATCTGCCGCGGCACATTCCCACACGTCTACGGAAGCCGCCCGACAGTCAGGCGGATGACGCTTGCGGCATCGGGCGTTACTTTCACCCGGTCGTCCACCCGCCGCCCTACGAGCCACACTATCTTTTCGCGGTCGGCGACTACGAGCTGCCGCAGCCGTTCCTGTACGGGGATTTTGCGGTCGGCGAGGTAGTCGCTCACGAGTTTCGTGCCTTTCATGCCGAACGGCACGAAGACGTCGCCCTCCCGCACCGTGCGGACGGTCAGAGGAGACTTCACTCTGGCGGAGTCCAAAAAAGCGTTCCGCGGCTGCGTGAGTTCCTGCCGGGATATGCATCCGCCGCAGCGTTCCGCCGACAACAGGCTTCCGTCCCACAAACGGACAGACCCCTCCTCCGGCATGCTGAACGGCTCGAAATCGGGGAAAGAGCCTCTGCGCGCCAGACAGAATACGCCGCGCTCGAAAAAGAGCACGTATTCCTTCGTTTCAAAACGGGCTCGCGCGCCGCGCCGTGAGGCTTCGCAGGCGCATGCCGCCTGCGCCTCGCCGAAACCTCTGGGGTGAAGCCATTCATGCAGCACAGCCTCCAACGGCGCTCCGGCTGGAACGTTTGCCGCCGCGAGCAGCTCATCGCCGTTGGCGCGCATTTCGACACTGCCGAGCATCCTGTCCACAGCCATTCCGTACACGGCCTGCGCGCCGCGAAGCCGCGCTGCCGTGCGATGCAGCGTTTCTTCAACGGAAGGGTTCAGCGTCCGCAGCAGAGGCATCACCTCAAGCCGTATCCTGTTGCGTGTCGCGTCGGATTGCAGATTGGTGCTGTCGGTAACGTAATCCTGCCCCAAATCATCAAGATAGGCGGTTATCTCTGCGCGGGACACGTCGAGAAGCGGGCGCGCCACGCGGCCGTTAAAGTACTGCATCGCGCAAAGCCCGCGCAAGCCCGCGCCTCTGAGCAAATTGAGCAGCACAGTCTCGGCGTTGTCGCCGCGGTTGTGCGCCACCGCCACGAACTGCATCCTGCCGCTGTCGAGCAGGCGGCTGAAGAAACCGTAGCGCAGCTCGCGCGCCGCCATTTCCACGCTTATCCTGCGGGATGCGGCGTAATCCTTGGTGTCGAAACTCGCCGTATGCAGCCTCACCCGCAACCTTCCGCACAACGTCCGCACAAACTTCTCGTCGCGCTCCGACTCCGCACCCCGCAAGCGGAAATTGCAGTGCGCCGCCTCGCAGCGGTAGCCGAGCGCAAGCAGCGCCCGGAGCAGCGCCACCGAATCCGCGCCGCCGCTCACGGCCACAAGCGCAGGCGCGTCCCGTCCCGGCAGCGCGTTGCGCGTTATCGTCCGTAAGACTTTCCTTTCAAAAGACTTAGCTCCACGCATCCGCGTTTTTCCTCGCCTGTCCGCCGCGGCGGATCCGCAATCCGCGCGCCTCATTCCTACTGCGGATATTTGCGTCCCCACAGTTTTTCCATGCGTTCCCTCATGCGGTTTTCCGAGGGGTTGTCCTGCGGCATCCAGAACACGGCGTTTTTTATCTTGTCGGGCAGGTACTGCTGTCTTACAAAGTTGCCCTCGTAGTCGTGCGCGTACTTGTACCCTTTCGCGTAGCCGAGTTCCTTCATCAGGCCGGTGGGCGCGTTCCGCAGATGCAGAGGCACCGGCAGGCCGCCGCTCTGCCGCGCCTCCGACATCGCAGTTTCCAGCCCCATGTACCCGGAGTTGCTTTTCGGCGAGGCGGCGAGGTACACAGTGGCTTCGGCAAGGGGGATGCGGCCTTCGGGCCAGCCTATTTTCATTACGGCATCGAAAGCGGCGTTGGCTAAAAGCAAAGCGTTGGGATTGGCAAGGCCGATGTCTTCGCTGGCGGAAATCACGAGACGCCGGGCTATGAAAGCCGGTTCCTCGCCGCCTTCGACCATGCGGGCGAGCCAGTACAAAGCCGCGTCGGGGTCGCTGCCGCGAATGCTCTTGATGAACGCCGAGATTATGTCGTAGTGCATCTCGCCGCCCTTGTCGTATGCCGCGGGGTTCTTCTGCAGGCTCTCCTCCACCTTGCTGTCGGTGATTACGAGCCTGCCTTCCGGCTCAGCTCCCGCAAGAAGCTCAAGTATGTTGAGGAATTTGCGCGCGTCCCCGCCGCTGTAACGCAGCATAGCGGATGTCTCGCTCACTTCCACCTCGCGCCCGGCGAATTCCCCGTCCTCACGCAGCACGCGCCGGAGAAGGCGCAGCAAATCCCCGTCTTCAAGCGGATTGAGCACGTAAACCTGACAGCGCGAAAGCAGCGGGCGTATCACTTCAAACGACGGGTTCTCGGTCGTCGCGCCTATGAGGGTCACCGTCCCGTTCTCCACCGCCCCGAGCAGGGAGTCCTGCTGGGATTTGGAGAAACGGTGTATTTCGTCAATGAAAAGCACAGGGCTGCCTGTGCCGAAAAAGCGCTCCCTCCCGGCGCGCTCTATCACCTCGCGCACGTCCTTCACGCCGCTTGTCACCGCGCTCAGGGTATAGAACGGCACTTCCAGCCGCCGGGCTATGATTTTCGCGAGCGTGGTCTTGCCCACGCCAGGAGGACCCCACAGGATAAAGGAACTTATGCGCCCGCTTTCTATCATGCGGCGCAATACGCCCCCTTTGCCTACGAGATGAGCCTGCCCCACGTAGTCGTCAAGCGAGGCGGGACGCATTCTCTCCGCCAGAGGGATTTCCATAGCTTTGCCGTTTGGCGCAAAAATAC
>CAZLLM010000278.1:0-2951 GCA_964560405.1 uncultured Prevotella sp. | reverse complement strand
AGGAATAAGGTAATCGGACCGAGGGGCGTGATTTGCCGCATTACGGCATAACTAACAAGTACTGCGCAACATTGACAAGCAGGGCAGTCATCTTTCGGCGAAAAGCATGGAGAATGTAAGTCGGCATATGATGGGAATCGTTAAATGGCGACGGATAACTGGATTCCAGCATAAAAACGTGCGGCGGTCTCTTTGTCTGAATCAGGCAAAAAGACCGCCGTGTCTGCGTACGCTTCGCTGACGCAAACCTAATGCGACATACTGCCGCCGACTATTTTTTCAATACAAGCGTCTTCTGTCTGAACGGTATGGGGTAGTTGGTGACCCACACTTCGGGCTTCAAGTCAGCGTTGCCGAAAGAAAGGGCGTACACTTCGATTTTCCTGCCTTTCATGTTTGAAGTCAGAGGTATGTAATATGTGTAATTCCTGTCGGTGTCGGCGTTACGGTATTCCCATGTATTTGACGTGAAAGAGGGCGCACGGTCAGGGCTTCCTACGTAGCATCCGTCTACTTTCATAGCCGCCCAAGCGCCTTCGCGGCCGTGCATCCCGTTTATGGCTACGCACAAGTATGCGCCGCTGTCGAACTCATCAAGGGTGAACTCGCTTTTCCAAGCATACTTCGCGTTCGCCCCAGCTTGGCCGTAGCTGCGGAAAAGGTTGCTTGCACGCCATTTCCCGCGGTCAACTTCTTTGCCTCCGCGCCTGCCGGAAATCTCATTCATGCGGAGAGGGCATTTGTCTATGCGGGCGTATCGGAATGAACCAGCCTGCCGCATGTCAATGACCGTGTGCCTGTCCGTGCGGAACGTTATCTGCCGCCAGTCCTTAAGGTCACTTGATACGTACAGGTATTCGCCTTCCTCTACTGTCATCGGACTCATGGAATACTCATCGGGGAAATCTATCACAAGCTCATCAAGGGTCATTTCCTCACCCAAGTCTAAATATAACGCTGATTGCCCGCTCATTCTCCTATCGCCGTGGCGCATTCTGATTGAGAAGCGAGTGTTTTGGTCGCCATCGAAAAGGAATCGGTCCCATAACTCGCGTGAGACAAAGGTTTCTTGACTGGTGAAGGCATTGCGTGCGGCTTTCACTTCGGGAATTTTCGTGATGTATGCACGTTCCAGCGAACGGGCTTCTAATGCATTGTTGTCGGCTGCATAGCATGTGGCGTAATAAAGTGAGGAAGCATCATCTGGAACGTCGCACGCTTTCATAGCGGGGAGTTGGCGGTGATAATTCTCTTTGGGCGTGACACCTTCAAATGCCACTTTCACTGACCCTCCACGTGTGAGAGCCTTTGCATACTTGCCGTCAATTGCGGCATAGGAGAAACGAGAGCTTCCCTTTTCCGCTTTCACTTGATATGACTTGCCGGGCATCCCCAAAAGCTGTATCTCAGCATTGTCCCCTACCTTGTCGTTCACAATATAATAAGGTATGCCGCTGAGAGCCACCTTGTCTTTTTCCGGCTGCGTGGTGACTTTCACTAAAGCGGCCCGGAAGGGCAGCACTTCCACGTCTATTTCTTCCCCATATCTGTGCGAACCAAGGTCGTAGATATAAGGATGGTACATTCTAACCTTTACCTTGCTATTATTGCGTTTGAGTCCTACCTCTTCACCGAGCTTTATTTTACAGGTTATCGGATTCCATGTGAGGTTGCGCAACGTTATGAAGCGTGTATATTCGTCTCCGCGGCTGAGTGCTTCCGACCCATAACTATCTGGAAGCCTTACGGCATTGACAAGAATGTCGCGGTACTTTCGGTGGAGGTTGAAGATGAAGGCAAGGCGGGGAAACTCCTCATCACGCAGGAACCATGGGTTTGCGTATATTTCAGGAGCGAGAATGAGTTCTCGTCCGAAAGACTGGAGTATGAGATCGTCTTCCCAATAGTCCATACACGAGGAAAGACATACGCCATGGTCTTCGGTCAGGCGTGTGAGATTTTCAGGGGCTTTGCGGCTGATAGCCTGTGCGCGGTGGTGTGGCGCAGTCATGCTGTTGGTCATGAACACGTCAATGTAGGTCTCTTCTCCTCCAAGCAGGAAAGTGGTGGAATGGCGTGTACCTGGTCCGAGGTCAAGACGGTGGTTGAGCAGCACGAAGTCGGGTGATAGTTTCCTTATTTCAGTCATCATCTTGTCGAATTCGCCGTATTTAGACTTGCGCAGTTGTCCGCACACTCCGTCCATTTTAAACAGCCCGAAGTTGTAGTCGCGTACAAGCCCTGTCATCATGTCGATTCTTTCAGCTGCTTCTTGGGGCGTGTCGCCAAAGCCGTCGGGTCCGCACCAGATGCCGAGGCGCGTGTTCATTTCTGCGGCTTGCCGGCTCAAAGACCCAAAGCCTTCGGGGAAATGGTGCTTAAAACGGTCAGTCTTAGTGCTTCCGTAGATTTTCGCTCCATCCAATGCTCCCGCATCGAAAGCGTATATGTCAAGTTCCATTCCGAAAGTATCATGCATCCAGCGGAAAAAATCTAAGTTAACGCTTGTCTGCTTGGCAGAGGCACCTTCATTGGTGTTGTTAATCCATGAGAAGTACTCGGAATGCGACGGTGTGGTTTCCGTTGCGCCTCCTTGTATATTCTGCGCGTGAACAGCAGGCATGAAAACTGCGGCCAAAATTGCGACTACAGGAATTTTCTCTTGCTTTTTCATGATTTTTAGATTGATAAGTAACTTATTAAGCAGCTTTTATGACCTAACGAAATGGAAAAACACATCCCGCATAATATTTCGGATTATCTTTGAAGAAGTTTATCCATATTCACCACGAAAGCGCAGGATGCCCCACGTTAGGCCGTCATTCACTATTGTTAGAATGCTGTCTTTCGGGAGTTTAATTCCTGAGTCCTGATTTTGCACAATATCAACGCCCGAATATCCCCCTGCTGTCAGCTGCTTGTCTCATGCCGCGGTTGTCGCGGGAGGCCGT
>CAZLLM010000277.1:0-2966 GCA_964560405.1 uncultured Prevotella sp. | reverse complement strand
AACCAATTTATTGAATATCAGTGAATGAAAATATTTTTAAGGGACGACTAATTATATTTTGCGTCTGAAACTTTCCCTCTTTTTGCTGTGGCGTTACACTTTCCGGCATTGGCAGTGGCAGTGGCAATGGCAGCGTCTCCGTTACGCTTTACTGCTGGATTATTTCCAGCTTCCGAACGCGACGAGTGCATTTCCCGGCGGGCTGCAAGCCTTTCCGGCGGGTTGCAGAAGGTGTTTTTGAAGTTTCGCGGGAGGCGTTTCCGGCAGGTTCAGGCGGTTTTCGGCGGGTTGGGAATGTCGGTTTTCAGCGAGCTGCGGAAAATGCTTCGGACTATGCCGGGAATGTCCTGGACTGTGCCGGGAATGTCTCAGGCGGTATTCCTCGCATTCAGATATATGCCAGGCGGGGCGGCGTTTGGCGTTGTGCGCGGAAAGCCTTATTTTTGCCGTCGCCCGGACTTCGCGGCGATGAAAATGAAGACGCATCACCCCCTCCGCGCCGCGCTTTGCGCCGCCGCGCTGGCCGCCTGCCTCGCGGCTCTCGCCGGCTCATGCGGCGGAAAGGCCGCGTCGTTTGCAGGCACGGCCGATACGGTGGCGTTCCGCTACGCGGGCCTCTTGCGCGTATGGAACTTCGGCGGCTGCCGCGTGGCGAGCATCGCGAACCCGTGGAAAAAGGAGGAGACACTTCACACTTATATACTTGTGCCGTCAGGCAAGCCGATTCCGAAGGGCGCGCCTCCGGGTACGGCGGTGGAAGTGCCGCTGCGCCGCGCCGCGGTCTTCACCGCGCCGCACTGCGGGCTGCTTGACGCGCTGGGAAAGCTGGAATCCGTAGCGGGAATAGGCGACAGCCGCTACATTGTGCTGCCCTCCGTGCGCCGGCATGCGGCAAGCGGCGGGACAGCCGACTTGGGTCCGTCAGCGCATCCCGACGCGGAGCGCGTAGCGGCGGCCGCGCCTGACGCAGTCCTCCTTTCGCCTTTCGCCGGGTCGGGAAGCTACGGCAAACTTGCGGATACGGGCATACCTATAATAGAATGCGCCGACTATATGGAGAGCTCGCCTCTGGCGAGGGCGGAGTGGATGCGGTTTTACGGCATGCTGTTCGGCTGCGGCGGCGAGGCCGATTCGCTTTTCTCTGTTGTGGAAAGGAACTATTCGGCGCTGAAAGCGGAAGCCGCCTCCGCCCCGCGGCGCCCCCGCCTGATGTGCGACCTCATGCAAGGGGCGGCGTGGTATGTGCCGGGAGGGAGAAGCACGATAGGGCAGGCTTTCGCGGACGCGGGCGCGGAGTATATTTTCGGCGGCGGCAATTCGGCGGGGTCGGTGGCTCTGCCTTTCGAGACGGTGTTCAGCGCGGCACTGGATGCCGACGTATGGTTGCTGCGGTGCGGCACGGACGATGTGACCTACGCTTCGCTGCGGGCAGAGCGCGAGGCGTATTCGCATTTCCGCCCTTGGAAGGAACGCCGCGTCTATTATTGCAACACGACGGAAAAGCCTTTCTTCGATGAGACTCCGTTCCGGCCCGACTACCTGCTTGAAGACCTCGTGAAGATACTGCATCCCGAAATGCTGGGGGCGGCTGATAGGCTCCGGTATTTCGCGCCCTTAAAATAAGGAGGCGGCTGGGGCGCAGGGGGCGGCCGCATAGCATGCACGTCGGGACAATGAAAACGTCAAGCGTATGAAACGCATTCCGGCGGCGTCAGCCGGCAGCGCGCTGGCCGCCGCGGCATTCTTCTGCCTCTGCCTGTTTACGGGAGCGGCGGACATACCCGCCGGCGCGGTCGTCGGCGCGCTCTTCGGACACTCCGGCAACGCGGCGTGGGACTTCATCGTCGTCGATTCGCGCCTTGTGCAGGCCGCGGCCGCCACGCTCGGCGGCGCGGCTCTTTCGGCGGCGGGGCTGATGCTTCAGACTTGTTTCGCCAACCCTCTCGCCGACACTTCAATTCTCGGGGTAAACGCGGGGGCGAGCCTCGGCGCGGCGATAGCGCTGATGCTGATAGGCGGCGCGGCGGCGTCCGTATCCGGTTACGCGCTGACCCTCGTGGCCGCGCTGGCGGGGGCGGCGGCCGTGCTGGCGCTGCTCTCCGCGCTCGCCGCCGTGCTGCGCGGCAGCCTCATGCTGCTCATAGCCGGGGTTATGGTGAGCTATGTGGTGTCGGCAATCATAAGCGTCCTGAGTTCTTTGGCTACGGCGGAGGGCGTCCGCCAGTACGTTTTCTGGGGGATGGGCGATTTCGGAGGCGTGACACGCGGTGCCATGCCGGTGTTCGCCGCTGTCACAGCCGCCGGGCTCGCCGGGGCGTTGATGCTGGTGAAACCGCTGGACGCAATGCTTTTAGGCGACGATTACGCCCGCAACCTCGGCATACATACCAAGAGCGCGCGGCTGAAAATCCTTGCGGTGACGGGCGTGCTGGGCGCTACGGTGACAGCGTTCTGCGGGCCTGTGGCGTTCCTGGGGCTGGCCGTCCCCCATGTGGCGCGTTTCCTCGCGGGGACGGTGAGCCACCGCAAGGTGATGCCCCTCGCCATGCTCTGCGGCGCGGCAGTGGCGCTGATATGCGATTTCGCATGCGCCGCCGCCGCAAGCCGCGGCCTGTTCGTGCCTCTCAACGCGGTGATGTCGCTTTGGGGCGTTCCCGTAGCGCTTTATGTGCTGGCTTTCGGACGGCGGCGCAATATGTTCGACTGACGCCGCGCCGCCCGCACGCACGGCACGCCCGCGGCACGGACGTTCTCAGGCGTGTCAGGCGCAATCTTGAACAGAACCGTGCCGTTAAGGCTTGCGCGCTCCCAAGCAGCGAATGCGGACCGCCGCCAAGCCCCTTGGTCTGGCGGCGGTTCAAAGGCTGCTTCCGCGGCAGTTCAAAGGCGTGTTGTGCGGGCGGTTTGCGGGGGCGGAGGGGAGGCGGTGCGGGGGCTTGCCCAACTCTCTTATAATCTCATGTCAA
>CAZLLM010000276.1:0-2985 GCA_964560405.1 uncultured Prevotella sp. | reverse complement strand
ATATCCCCCTGCTGTCAGCTGCTTGTCTCATGCCGCGGTTGTCGCGGGAGGCCGTACTAACGCTCCCAAAACCTGCTGGTTATGTCTTCGCGCGAGCCGTCGGCTTTCATGCGGTAGAGGCGCTGGTTGGTCGTTCGCTTGTCAAGCGGCCCGAATTCGGGTATGTAGGGGCCGATTTTCACGTAGTCGAACGCTTCTTGGTCGAAGCCTTCGGGGAAGCTCTCGTTGCCGGAATACCATGCCGTAGCCATTTCCGCGCCGTAACGCCGCTTGACGTGCCGGGCGAGCTGCGCCACCCTCTGCGGGTCGCCGTCACCGCCCATGAAGCTGACACATGTTACTTCCCCCTCGTATTTTCCGAGCATTCCGTTGAGAGCCTCCTCGTCAAGCACGTCGCCTATGTCGCCGCGCAGGCAGGCACTATGGCAGCCTTTGCAACGGTTCGGGCAGAGCGACAAGTTTATGGCCAAAGTCACTTCATCGGGGATTTCCCGGAACACTATGTCGTAGCCGACGTATTTAAGCATCGATTTCCGCCTTGACGATTTCGGGCGCGTATGCCGGAGTGTCGTAGAAACGGCGTCCCGCTTCTTTCTGGCGGTCTGCCGAGAAATTTGAAACGCGCTTCAAGTAGCCAATGACGCGGGTGAGGTAGTCGACGTTGCGGCTGTTGCATACGGGGCACTCTTTGAGGTAGCGTTTGTCAATGTGCCCGCAGTCGTTGCACACTGTGTTCGGGATGTTGAACGTGAAATAGTTGCAGCCCTCTTTTGCCGCCACTCGCAGAAGCTGGCGGTACTGCGCTTTGCTCAGGTGTTCGTCAAGGTTCATGTGGAGGGCGGAGCCGCCGGTCAGGTGTTCTATGTACTTGCGACCGTGCAGGCGGAATTTGTCGAGGATGTGCGTTCCGGCATCCTCTACTATGTAGAAATAGCTGTTGTAGCAGTCGCGGGGGACATAGTACCCGTCTTCGCGATCCCAGCGGGCATGTTTCACGCCTACGTTCTCCGCCGGTATCATTTCGCAGTTGAACAGGACGTCCTTTGTGCGGTACTTCTTATTGTAGTATTCAATCATGCCGAGAATGCCCTGCACGAAATTGAGGTACTCCTCATTGTCGGAAATCGTCAGTCCGAGCGATTCTGCGGCCTCTGCCATACCGTTCACTCCCACTGTGAGATACTGGCGGGCGATGTTTATGTAGCCAGAATCAAACAACGGCAGCATTCCGCGCCTTTGCAGGTCTTTCAGGTTCTCGTTGTACGCCAGCTGCACCTTGTGTATCAAGTCGATGATGTCAGCCACAAAATCAAGGTAGGGCTTGCCCTGCCGAGTCGCCTCTTGCACGCAGCGGTTGAGGTTTATGGTGAGCACGCTCTTTGAGCCTGTCGAGACGCCTCCCGCGCCGAGCGTGTAACTGAAGCCGTTGTCCTGGATCTCGTTACGCAGGCGGCAGCATGAGGCAAGGGAGTCGGCGTTGTCGCTCATGTATGTGAAGAACGAATGTCCCTCAGCGTACATTTGAGCGGTGAAATCAGCGTATTCCTGGTCTAATACGTCGCCGTTTTTGGTGAGCAGAGCCATTGTCTCTACGGGGAAAGTGAGAACGGTCTTGGCGCGTTCTTTGTTGAACCACTTCATGAAACGTTTTTGCAGCCAGCTTACGGCCTCCCAGTCGGGCTGCGAGCCGTCAGGGAAGTGGAATTCGCCGAATATGCTTTGGAAGTAATATCTGTCGTAGTACGAGATGTTCCAGAACACGGCTTGGAAGTTGCGCGCCCCCGTAGGCTGGTTTATAGAGTAGACAACCTGCTCGAAGCAGTCTGTTATCACTTTGTCGAGGGTGCGTTGGCGGAATGAGAGGTCCACCACTTCGCCGGCACGTTTGTAGAAGTCGGCTCCGTATTCCTGCGCTATGAAGTATGCCATATACATCAGGAACTCGGGCGTGGCGCAGGCGCCGCTGAGCATGCTTGAAACGATGAACACCATATTGATGAAGCCTCCGCAGAAAGACTTGAGGTTCGTGGGGCGCGTGGAGTTGCCGCCTATGCTCTTTGTGCCTTCAAGCAGCCACGGGTACATCGTTATGCTGGCGCAGTAGTTCGCGAGGCAGGTCTCGTCATTTTTGTAAATGAAGTGGCGCTCAAGCAGGTAGAGGTACCTGTCGGCGAGCTCCTTGCCGTACATCTCCTTTATCCTGTCGCAAAGCAGGCGCCGGTTCAGGCGTATGAAGTTCGATTTCGGGAGTTCGCCTATGAGTGTCGCTATGTTTTTGTTTTCTACGTTTGCGTTAGCGTCGTATTTGCTGCCCGTGGCGGGGTTGGCGGCGTTGCAGTAGTCGATGAGAAACTTCAGCTTGTCTCGCACCTCGCGGTCTTCAAAATGGCGCTGGCGGTAAAGCATGTACGATTTTGCGGCCTTGAAGTGCTTTTCTGTCATTAAGGCGACTTCCACCTGATTCTGGATGTCTTCAACATTCATCCCGTTGCAGAACCGCAGGTGGCTGAGCACACGCTGCACGTCGTCTGCGCGTACGGGGGTGTTCACCGAGGCGAATGCCTTCAGTATAGCACTCTTTATTTTTTCAAGCGAAAAACGCTCGGTCGCGCCGTCGCGCTTTGTGATGAAGAATTGATCATAACTCATCATAGGTCTTTTTATGTTAGAGGGTTTCAGATGACGTTTTCTCCTGCGGCCTCCGTACTGTCCCGCAGCTTCCCGCGATGCCGTGTCTTATCGCGGCGCGAGGCGGCCTCATGCTTTTGTTCGTTTGCAGTGCGGCAATGCCCCCTTGTTTTGCAAAACCGTTTTCAGGATTTGTCAAGGCTCCGCCTTTTGGATGCAAATATATAGCTTTATAAATAATAAAAGGAGTGCAGCCATGACAAAAATAAAAATCTTTTCCGGCAAACTTTTTCCTTGAAAGAGAAGAAAAGTTTTCCAAAACGGAAAACTTTTCTTCATCAGAACAGCATTAAGTTT
>CAZLLM010000275.1:0-2991 GCA_964560405.1 uncultured Prevotella sp. | reverse complement strand
AGAATTCGCGAAGCTGCGTGCAATTTCTCCTTAGTCTGCGTCTTGGCGGTGTGCCCCTGTGCGTCGGCAGCAGAGTTTGTTATGTTTCGGCTTCCCCGTTCTCCGAGAAGGCTTTCGCCTCGGCCTCGGCCACGATGCCCTCTTTCGCGTCTTCCTCCGCAAGATCGCAGTCTTCCGATTTCCTGTCGATGAACGGCTTTAAGCTGCCGCTTTCGGTTTCCGGCTCTCTTTTGCCGGCTGGTGTGCAGTCCGCCGCGCTGTTGGCAGATTCTTTGAGCTTTGTCTGCGGGGTGCGGCTGTGCGGTACGACGAGGCAGCCTTCCGTTTCTGGCAGCGCGGTTGTCAGATTTTCCTCTGTTGCCGTGCGTTTCTCTTTCGCCTTGAGTATAGCGTCAAGAAGCCCTTTCTCTTGACGCAGACGGCGCAGGGCTTCGCGGGACGCCTTTTGTTGGCTTTCCTTTTTGGAATATCCATCGCCTTGCCCGCACGTTACGCCCTCTATGGCGACGCAGGAGCGGAACACCTGCGCGTTGCCGCCTGTTTCCTGTGAATCGGAGAGGCTGAATTCCGTCATGAACCTGTTTTTCTGCGCCCATTCGAGCAGCTTGCTCTTAAAGTTCACCTCCTTCTTCGCCGCTTTGTCAAGGTTGAGATGTTCGGTGAGTATCCTGTGCCGCAGAAACCATACGCAATAGTCGTATCCTCTGTCAAGGTAAATGGCACCTACGAGGGCTTCGAAAGCATTGCCCATGACACTGCTGTTCCGCCCCTTTGCGCTGCCGCTCGAATGCACCAGCTTGCTGAGTCCGACCTCGTCGGCCAAATGATTAAGCGTGCTGCGTTGCACGAGCTTGCTGCGGGTTGTGGAAAGGAAGCCCTCGTCTTTCTGTGCGAAATGGCAAAACACAATGTCGCTCATTGCCGCTTCGATTATAGCGTCGCCGAGAAACTCCAGCCTTTCGTTGTCTATCCTCACGCCGCTTTCGCTGAGTCCGGCAGTGGAACTGTGCGCAAGGGCGCGTTTGTAAAGCGTGATTTTGCGGGGATAGAAGCCGAGAATGCGGTAAAGCGATACATAAAGCCCCTTATCCTTGCGGAAAAGGAGCTTTATGCGGTCAATGGTATTTAACATATTTTATTGTATTCGCACGTGTCTATTTTACGAATTTCTTGATAATGACACAGGCATTGTGCCCTCCGAAGCCGAAAGTGTTGCTAAGGGCGGCATGTACCGTGCGTTCTTGCGCCTTGTTGAACGTGAAGTTCAGTCGGTAATCTATGTCCTCGTCGTTGTCGCCTTCGGCGTGGTTTATCGTAGGCGGGACGATATTTTCCTGTACGGCTTTCAGGGAGATGAGAGCTTCCACCGCACCTGCCGCGCCAAGCAGATGTCCTGTCATGGACTTCGTAGAACTTATGTTCAATTTGTAGGCGTGGCTTCCGAACACTTCTTTGATCGCTTTCACTTCGGAAACGTCGCCCACCGGCGTTGACGTGCCGTGAACGTTGATGTAGTCTATGTTCTCGGGCTTCATGCCGGCATCTTCCAACGCACGCTCCATTACAAGCCTCGCGCCAAGTCCTTCTGGGTGTGAGGCGGTGATGTGGTGGGCGTCGGCAGAAAGTCCCACACCCGCTATCTCACCGTAGATATGGATGCCGCGCTTGAGAGCGTGTTCCAGCTCTTCGAGGATGAGAACTCCCGAGCCTTCGCCCATTACAAACCCGTCACGCGAGGCGCTGAACGGGCGCGAGGCGCGTTCCGCGTCGTCGTTGCGCGTAGAAAGGGCATGCATCGCGTTGAACCCGCCTACGCCCGACGGCCATATCGCAGCTTCCGCGCCGCCGGCCACTATGGCATCGGCTTTGCCAAGACGCACAAAGTTGAAAGCGTCAGCCAAAGCGTTTGTTGAAGACGCGCAAGCCGAGGTAGTGGTGAAGTTAGGGCCACGGAAGCCATGGTTGATTGAAATCTGACCCGAAGCGATGTCGGCAATCATTTTCGGAATGAAGAAAGGGTTGTAGCGTGGCCCGTACTCATCGCAAGTCTTGGCGTAGTTTCCAGCCTCCTCTTCAAACGTGTGTATTCCGCCTATGCCTACACCGAAGATTACGCCGACGTTATCCTTGTTAACGCCATCCCCGTCAAGCCCCGCGTCTTTTATCGCCTCATCTGACGCTATGACTGCGAATTGCGCGTACAAGTCCATCTTGCGGGCTTCCTTGCGGTCGAAATAGTCGGCAGCGCGATAGCCCTTGACTTCGCAAGCAAACTGTGTCTTGAACTTCGATGCGTCAAAATGAGTAATCGGCCCGGCTCCGCTCTTTCCCAGCTTGATGTTCTTCCATGTTTCGGAAGCTGTCTTGCCAAGTGGGGTTATAGCGCCCAGACCGGTTACGACAACTCTTTTCAATTCCATTGCGCAAAATATGGGGAGAGCCTACTGCTTGACGTTCCCCTCAATGAAAGCGATGGCGTCGCCGACAGTAGAGATTTTTTCAGCTTGGTCGTCGGGAATCTGGATTTTGAATTCCTTCTCAAATTCCATTATCAGCTCTACCGTGTCAAGAGAGTCCGCGCCCAAGTCATTGGCGAAGCTTGTTTCGTTCTTCACTTCGTCTTTGTCAACGCCGAGTTTGTCAACAATGATTGATTTTACTTTCTGCTCAATTTCAGACATGATGATTGTTATTTTGAATAGTTTTTGTTATGGGCTGCAAAATTATGTATAATCAACAATGCTGCAAAATTTTTCGCGCAAAAAACGCCGTTTGTTGCACAAACCAGCGGCGGAATGTGCAATCTGGCGTATGCGGCGGGAGGGCGCGTCTGTATAGCGTCTGGCGGGTCTCAGATTATCCCGCACACATTATTCGAAACGCAGGGTCTGAGCATCAAAGCGTTTCCGATATGTTCCAAAACACGTCGGACGATAAATTCAAAATGCGAGAAAAATGTTTTCGAATGTTTAATAATGTTTAGGAACCGCA
>CAZLLM010000274.1:0-2992 GCA_964560405.1 uncultured Prevotella sp. | reverse complement strand
CGCCGTTTCATTTCCGGCAATGCTCATAATTCCGTAACTTAGCGGCCGCAAAACGCCGCTTGCTCTTGGCGCGGACGCAGGCAGGAGGAAGTCCTGCGGTTTCAGGTTAATCAGTCTGACAAAGTAACGATAATGGAAGACAAGAAAATACGTGTCGCGATCACGCACGGCGACACCAACGGTATCGGTTACGAAATAATTTTCAAGACTTTCGCCGAGCCCATGATGCTCGGGCTTTGCACGCCTATAATATATGGCTCCCCGCGCACGGCGATGTTCCACAGAAAGGCCTTAGACTTGCAGGTGAATTTCAACACGGTGCGCGACGCCTCGGACGCAAAAGACGAGAAGCTCAATCTGGTATCGTGTTATGACGACGAGGTGAAGGTTGAATTCGGCAAGCCTACCCGGGAAAGCGGCCGGGCGGCTTACATGGCGCTGAAACGGGCTGCGGACGACTACCGCAAAGGGCTGTTCGACGTGCTGGTAACCGCGCCCGTGTGCAAGCCGGCGGTTTCGGACACAGACCCGCAGTTTACGGGGCATACCGGGTTTTTGCAACGGGAGCTGGGCAAAGCGGAAGACGACGTGCTGATGATTCTGATGAACAGCCTTGTGCGCGTCGCGTTAGTTACGGCTCATTTGCCCCTGCGCATAGTGGCTAACAACATAACACAGGAAACCGTCGAGAAAAAGGCGAGAACCCTCTACGGCTCATTGCAGCGGGATTTCCTGTTGTCGTCCCCGCGCATAGCAGTCCTCTCGTTGAACCCGCATGCAGGCGACAACGGGCTCTTCGGCAATGAGGAAGACACCGCCATAAAGCCCGCGGTAGCAAAACTGGCCGAAGAGGGGATTCCTTGCTTCGGCCCCTACCCTGCCGACGGCTTTTTCGGCCGCGCGGACTACCGGCGTTTCGATGCCGTGTTGGCCATGTATCACGACCAAGGGCTTGCTCCGCTTAAGGCGTTAGGCATGAAAGACGGCATTAACTTTACCGCAGGCCTCGGCTTGGTACGCACTTCTCCTGATCACGGCACCGCTTACGACATAGCGGGAAAAAACATCGCCGATGAGAGCTCGTTGCGCCAAGCGGTCTATGCCGCAATCGACATTTGGCGGAACAGGCATTTCGACAACCAAGCCAAATCCGACCCTTTGCGCAATGAGTACCATAACCGCCACGACAACAGCGACAGACCGCACGAAACAGACGAAAACTCAAAAGAGGAGAAATGAAATTCGCCATAATCGCAGCTGGCAAAGGGGCGCGGCTTCTCAATGAAGGCGCGGCAACGCCCAAGCCTCTGATAAGGATAAACGGCGAATGCATGATTGACCGCCTGATCCGCATATTCGCGGATAACGGGGCGGAAGAGGTTGTCGTAATAACCAACCGCCTTACTAACCTGGTGCGGGAACATATCCGGAACAACTACGACATTGCGACTGACGGCGGCATGAAGACTCGGACGAAGCCCACGATAAGGCTTATATGCAAAACCACGCCGAGTTCGATGCACAGTTTCTCTGAAGTGAGCCGCTACTTGAAAGACGACAGATTTTGCGTTACTACCGTGGACACGGTTTTTCAGGAGCAGGAATTCAAAGATTACATTACGGCTTTCAGAAAGTCGCACGATGACGGCATGATGGCGGTAACGGAATACATTGACGATGAAAATCCTTTGTATGTCAAGGCGGACGATAATTCAAAAATCACCGGTTTCTACGACACAAACGAAGGATGCAAATATGTTTCGGGCGGAATTTATTGCCTTACGCCCAAAACCTTGCAGACATTACGCCGCTGCATAGAACAGGGCTTGAGCCGGATGCGCAATTTCCAGAAGCAGATGGTAAAAGACGGCTTCAGCCTGACGGCATACCTGTTTACGAAAATCGTGGACGTGGATCACGTTGGCGACATCGCAAAAGCGGAGCGATTTCTTTCGGGAAGATGAAAGGCGACAGAATTACAGGCGTAAGCCGTGCAGACAGGTTCTCGCCAAATTGCGAAAGCAACGACACGGAAATCTTCAACGCTGTTTTCCACGAGCTTTGCGCGAGGGGCTTTTCAGTAAATAAAATATCTGAAACCGACTTGTCCGCGCTCGCGTCAAGCGATGCCAGCCTATTTTTCAGTATGGCGAGGAGCAGCGAGGCTCTCGGAATATTGAGACGCAAGGAAGAAAGCGGTGTTCCTGTTGTGAACTCACCGAAGAGCCTGCTGTTTTACAACCGCTCGAACATCACGCGCCTTTTCACCGCGAAAGAAGTGCCGATGCCAAGAAACGAGGTGCTTGGCAAAGGGGACACCCCCTCGCTGCCGTTCCCTTTTTGGCTGAAACGCGGAGAAGCGTACACGCAGAGCCGTGATGATGTCGTATATATCGGTAACAGCGGAGATTTGCATTCGGCCATAGACGGTTTCGCCGCACGCGGCATATTTGACATCGTGGCAAACGAGCATCTTCCCGGCGATTTGGTGAAATTCTACGGCGTTGCCGGCACGGATTTCTTTCACACATACTATCCTACGGAAAGCGAAAAGCCCGGCAAATTCGGGTTAGAACAAATCAACGGCCGCATTCACAATTACGCTTACAGCCGCGAGGCGCTACACAAACTGTGTTCGCGTGTCAGCCGTCTGCTGGATTTTGTCGTCTACGGCGGCGACTGCGTTGTGGATGAATACGGAGAGTTCAGAATAATCGATTTCAACGACTGGCCGAGTTTCTCGTGCTGCCGCGAAGAAGCGGCGGCGGCCATCGCAGGCGTGTTACAGACTGCCGCCGACAGGTATCCAAGCACAGCCCTGAACACGAGTGTCGCCAGTACGGCAGTAAATCGGCTTCACATATGATTTTTTTCTTTCCACCTCTCGCTCTACCGCCCTTTGATGTCCGGCGGCATTCATTGGCCGGGCAGGCGTTAAAACAACAAGGACGCTCCGTAACATCCGAAGCGTCCTCATGACTAACATCTTGTA
>CAZLLM010000273.1:0-2993 GCA_964560405.1 uncultured Prevotella sp. | reverse complement strand
AGGCCGTGTCCGTCGCGGCAGCATTCCGTTCCGGCGCATTCGCCGGCTTCAGACAAATTAGATAATTCAGAAATAGAATAAGCTGGACATAACTATGAAACAAAATTGCGGCTTGCCACGCAATGCTCTGAGCTTGTCTTACGTTTTACAAGGCTGCGGAGGACGATTTTGCGGCGACCCTGTGTCGGGACTGTTAGAAAGGCATCCCCGTCCTCTCAGGCAAGTGCGCTGCACAGCGCAAGGAGCGATTTTGCGATTCTAACGCTGCGTATTGTAAGGTGAAAAGAGTAACTTTGCGTGATGACGGCGTTTTTTGCCGTGGCAAAACTCTGAAACTAAATGATTATCTTCTTCAAAACTCCGCAAGGCAGCATCATTGCAACTGCCGCGGATCATGCGCTCAGTAGCGACGAGACGGTAATTCTATGCTGGCTTTACGGCGGCGCAGAAAAACTGGATGCAGATGCCATAGATGGGTTCTTCATCGGCCCGCGCCGCGAAATGATTACCCCGTGGAGTACCAATGCGGTGGAGATTGCGCAGAACATGAACCTCAAGGGCATTTCGCGCATTGAAGAATACTTACCCGCCAACGGCGGGAACGCCGCGTACGACCCGATGTTGCAGAGGATGTACCGCAACCTTGACCAGCGCATATTCACAACCGACATAAAGTCCGCGCCGGTGGAGAGCGTAACGGACATCGCCGGATACAACGAGCGCGAAGGCCTTGCGCTATCACCCGAAGAGATAAAATACCTGCACAAAGTGGAAGATAGAATCGGCCGCAGGCTTACAGATAGCGAAGTGTTCGGTTTCGCGCAGATAAACTCCGAACACTGCCGCCACAAAATCTTCGGCGGCACATTCATAATCGACGGAAAAGAAAAACCTAACTCGCTGTTCGAGCTGATAAAGGCGACTACGGAAGAAAACCCGCACAATATAATCTCCGCGTATAAGGACAACGTGGCATTCGCGCAAGGCCCCGTCATCGAACAATTCGCCCCAGAGAATCACAGCACGAGCGATTATTTCAAAGTGAAGGACACGGAGTCGGTAATATCAATAAAAGCCGAAACGCATAACTTCCCCACGACAGTGGAGCCTTTCAATGGAGCCGCAACTGGCACGGGTGGTGAGATACGCGACCGTATGGGCGGCGGAACAGGCTCTCGGCCGCTGGCAGGAACGGCGGTGTACATGACTTCTTATCCGCGCCTGCACGGAGGACGCGCATGGGAAAGCATACTTCCAGAGCGCAAGTGGCTTTACCAAACACCGGAACAGATTCTTATCAAGGCGTCGAACGGCGCGTCCGACTTTGGCAACAAGTTCGGGCAGCCGCTCATCGCCGGGTCGGTGCTTACCTTTGAGCACAAGGAAAACGGGGAGAAATACGGCTATGACAAAGTCGTGATGCTCGCAGGCGGCATCGGCTGCGGCAAACGCCGCGACTGCCTAAAAAAACAGCCGCGCAAAGGAAACAAAATCGTCGTCATCGGCGGCGACAACTACCGCATAGGTCTTGGAGGCGGCTCCGTGTCGTCGGTAGACACAGGCCGTTATTCCAGCGGAATAGAACTGAACGCGGTACAGCGGGCGAACCCTGAAATGCAAAAACGTGCCGACAACTTAGTGCGTGCACTCTGCGAGGAGGAAGTGAACCCCATCGTCTCAATTCATGACCACGGCAGCGCAGGCCATGTAAACTGCCTCTCGGAACTCGTCGGCGACTGCGGCGGACTTGTTGACATGACACGGCTGCCAGTGGGCGACCCCACACTTTCCGCCCGCGAGATCATATCCAACGAGTCGCAAGAACGCATGGGCCTTCTGATAGACGAGGAGCATATCGGTAGGGTAAGCCGCATTGCGCAACGGGAACGGACACCCATGCACGTAGTGGGCGAAACCACCGGCGACCGCCGTTTCGCTTTCGAACAAGCCGACGGAACACGCCCTTTTGACTTGGGCGTAGACCAGATGTTCGGGCATTCCCCGAAAACCGTAATGCGCGATGAAACGGTGGCGCGGCATTATTCCGACGCGGACTGCCGGCCTGAAAAAATCAGGGAGTACATTGCCGCTGTGCTGCGCCTTGAAGCCGTAGCCTGCAAAGACTGGCTCACAAACAAGGCAGACCGTTCTGTCACTGGCAAAGTTGCGGGACAGCAATGCTGTGGCGAGCTGCAGCTTCCGTTGGCGGACTGCGGTATCGTAGCCCTTGACTACCGTTTCCGCAGAGGCATCGCCACGTCTATCGGACATGCGCCGCAGGCCGGACTCGTTTCGCCGATGGCGGGGTCGCAGCTTTCCGTGGCAGAAGCCTTGACGAACATCGTCCTCGCGCCTATAGTAAACGGTATAGACGGCGTGTCGCTTTCCGCCAACTGGATGTGGCCCTGCCGTTCTCAGAAAGGCGAGGACGCGCGCCTTTACGAAGCCGTTGAAGCCCTCAGCGTCTTCTGCCGAGCCTTGAAAATTAACGTCCCGACGGGGAAAGACTCGCTCTCATTGGCGCAGCAGTACCCCGATGGCGAGAAAATCGTTTCACCCGGCACGGTAATTGTGTCCGCAGGGGCACAGGTGAGTGACATGCGCAACATAGTCCAGCCTGTATTGGTCAATGATGCGGACACAACCTTTATATTCATTGACTTCAGCTCTTGCAAGAGGGAGTTGGGCGGCTCGGCTCTATTCCAGTCGCTCAACCGCGTCGGCAGCCGCGCCCCTGAAGTGAAAGACCCTGCGCATTTCCGCAGCGCGTTCAATGCCGTTCAGACGCTTGTCAAAGGCGGCCTCGTGCTTTCGGGGCATGATGTTTCGGCGGGCGGGCTTGTGACATGCCTGCTTGAAATGTGCTTCGCCAACATTAGGGGCGGCATCAATGTATCTCTTGACGGATTCGAAGAAGACGACATCATCAAAATACTGTTTGCCGAAAACCCCGCGTTAGTGTTGCAAATTCCCGACGGCAGCCTGGCGAGGGC